>DASTEX010000308.1:0-3793 GCA_035709185.1 Gemmatimonadales bacterium | reverse complement strand
GGTCTGGGCGATGCCCGCCAGCGCCTCGTAGGGATCCACCAGCTGGAGCGTGTCGGCTCCCGCCTTCTCGATATGGCTCCAGGCTACCCGTTCGGCTCGGGGCCAGTCCTGTTGCGCCGCCGCGTCCTGCAGCTCTTCGGTAAGCAGGATCGGATCGTCGGGGAATCGCCGAGCGATGGTGTCCAGCGTGGCGCGCGCCCGGGCGAACTCACCCTGAAGGGCCTGGGTGCTGTGCAGGCCGAAATAGAAATTGGCGATGGTCGAGTCGGCATCGGCGGCCCGGCGGAACAGGCTCTCCGCCCGGGCATACTGACGCGAATCCCGATAGGCGAGCGCCAGGTTATTGAGGGCAGGCAGGTTGTCCGGGAACCGCTCCACCACCCCGTTGTAGGACCGGATGGCCGTCGGATAGTCCTCGTTGCCATACGCCGTGCTCGCGACCAGAAAGCTCCGCTCCAGAAACGTCAGCCGGGCCTGGTTGGCAAGGGCGCGTTCCCGATAGGCCATCGCACGGCCGACATCACCCACCGAGCCGTGCGCCATGCTGAGAGTCGATAAGGCGGCGGCGAAGCCGGTATCGAGCGCCACGGCCGCTTCCAGCCGGTCTATCCCCATCTGCCGCTGGCCCCGCCGGAACAGGCGCTGGCCCTCGGTGTACAGTCGCAATGCCGGCAATGAAGCCGTGGTGGCCTGCTCCAGGCTCGGCATCTCTTCAAGCTCCCGGAGCGACTCGCCGATCCGGCGCCGCAAGGTCTTGCTGGCGCGGTCCACCGCTGCGATCAGCTGGGAAGAGTCCGCCGCGGTCTCCCGCACCGCGAGGAGTGCTTCGCCGCTGTGCGCCGAGACCAGCTGCAGGTTGATGGTATAGGACCCAGCCAGCCGGGCCAGGGTCCCGGTCACGATGGCCTTCACGCCTTCCCGCACCGCCAGCTCGCGAGCGAGTGAGTCATCCAGCGCGATGTCGGGTGACCGCTCCATCCTGGCCAGTGAAGCCCGCACCTGCCGTGGCGTGAGGACCCGCACCACGGGTGACTGCCCCAGGTCAATCAGGAACGCCTCGGTCACCGTGGCGGTGAGCGTGGGATCGCCGATGCGATCGACGAAGTCCGCCACCAGGATCCGGTCTCGCGGCGTCAGGGCCGCATTGGCGAAGAGGGTTGCTCTCTCCGTCCCAGCTCCGGGCCGGGCCACCGTTAACCCGATCGCGGTCAGAACCCCGGCGCTCACCACCGCCAGGGCAGCCGTGATCAAAGCGGTTCGGTGGCGCCGCGCGAACTTGCCGGCCCGGTATCCCAGCTTCTCCGCCCGGGCCAGCACCGGCCGGCCGTCGAGGTGGCGCCGGATATCGTCGGCCAGACTCGCGACCGAGGCGTAGCGCCGGTCGGGTTCCTTCCGCAACGCCCTCAGCACGATGGTGTCGAGGTCCCCCCGGAGCCGGCGACTCAATGGCCTGGCATTGGAGGCGGAGGAGCCCGGCCCGGTCGGCGGTCCGGCGCGCCGGGGCCGGCCCGTACCCTCTCCCGGATGGGTCACCACCGCGCTGGGACGATCCGGCTCGGTGGTGCAAACCGCCGCTATGACTTCCTGGGGCGTGCGGCTCGACAGCGGGTAGGGTGAGCACCCCGTCAGCAGCTCGTAGAGCACGACACCGAGGGAATACACGTCGCTTGCGGCGGTGGCCCGGCGCCCTTCCACCTGCTCGGGGCTGGCGTAGTCGGGGGTCAGCAAGCGGAGCCCTGTGACCGTGGCCGTGATCTCGTCGGGGTTGTCCTGCAGCACCTTGGCGATGCCGAAGTCGAGCAGTTTCGGAACACCCCCCGGCGTCACCAGCGTGTTGAGCGGTTTGATGTCGCGGTGCACCACGCCGTTGGCGTGGGCGTAGGCAACGGCGTCGCAGACCTGGAGGAAGAGGGCCAGGCGCTGTTCTACCGTGAGGTGACGCTCACCGGCGAAGGCGTCAATCGGCTGTCCTTCGATGTACTCCATGGCGAAGTAGGGCAGCCCGTCGTCGGTGGTCCCCCCGTCGAGCAGCCGGGCGATGTTGGGATGGTCGAGCGAGGCCAGGATCTGCCGCTCGGCCCGGAAGCGAGCCAGGACCTGGTCGGTATCCATGCCCCGCTTGATCAGCTTGATGGCCACCCGCTGGGTGAAGGCCCCGTCGTCCCGTTGGGCGAGGTAGACCGCTCCCATCCCGCCCCGGCCCAGCTCCGCCATCAGACGATAGGGTCCGATCCGGCGGTTGATGGGGACCGGGTCCGACGCCGGCTCGGTCCCGGCGTGGGCGATGGCCGGCTGCTCGATAAAGCCGGCCCCGCGGTCGGCGGCGGCCAGCAACCGCTCGACCTCGGTCCGGAGACTTTCATCATCCTGACACTCCCGCTCCAACAGCACCGCGCGCTGGGCCGGGCCGAGTGGAAGGGCCTGATGGAAAAGGTTCTGGAGTCGATCCCACCGAACACCACTCACGCAGCGGCTCCGCCAACGGAATGAGGGATTGTACGCCTGACCCGGGCGTTCCTCAATATCGAAAACGGACCGCGCACCCATTCTCCAGACGGGGATCATCCATGGACACCACCATACCGCCATCCCAGGCCGCGGTGGCAACCGCCGAAGACCGGACCGTCGCCATTCTCAGTTATGTCACGATTATCGGGTTCATCGCCGCGATCTTCATGCACCTGAACCACAAGACTGAGCTGGGGGCTTTCCACCTCCGGCAGATGCTCGGCATGATCCTGACCGGCGTGGCCGGAGGAATCATCGGGATCGTTCCGATCCTGGGCTGGCTCGCCTGGTTTCTGATCGTGATCGGCCTGTTCGCGCTCTGGATCCTGGGCCTGCTCTCCGCGGTCCGGGGTGACCAGCGGCCGGTTCCCCTTCTGGGCGAGCACTACCAGCGGTGGTTCGCCGGCGCGTTCAACTGACCGGCGGGTGCACCAGCTCGCCGTCGGCGGTCTGATCGTGGTGGGCCTGCTCGGGGCAGGCGGAGCCGGCGGGTCGTACGCAGGACTTGGGACTCAGGACTTAGCCTTGCCCTCGATGGCCTCATACAGCCAGGCGCGGGTGAAGGCCCATTCGCGCTCGACCGTCGCCGGGGAAATTTCGAGCACCTCGGCGATCTCCTCGATGGTCAGCCCACCGAAGAACTTGAGTTCCACCACCCGGCTCTTGCGCTGGTCGAGCTGCGCCAGCCGCTCCAGGGCGTCCTCCAGCGCGATCAGATCCACCTCGGGCCGGCTGGACAGCGGCCCCACCAGGCTCAGTGAAACCTGCTGAGCTCCGCCACCGCGTTTCCCGGCGCCCCGATTCCGCGCATGGTTGACCAGGATCCGGCGCATCATGTTGGCGGCGACGCCCAGGAACTGAGCCCGGTTGCGCCAATCGACCCGGCGCTGGTCGACCAGCCGGAGATACGCCTCGTGCACCAGGGCCGTGGGCTGGAGCGTGTGACCGGTGGCCTCGCGCTCCAGGTAACGGGTCGCCAGCCGGTGCAGCTCCTGGTAGACCACTGGGAGCATCTGGTCGAGACCCTGCTTGTCGCTGCGGCTCCAGCTCAGCAGCCAGTCGGTAATGGCCTCCGTGGAGGGAAAATCGTCAGCCATGCCAGTCAGGGTGCATCAGCCGGTACGCTCGAGCTTCGGAGGGAGCCCAATTCTACGGGTACAACCCGGAAGGACTCAAGGTGGGCCGGTACCTCGCCGGTGAGCGCTCATCCCTTGGGTGTGGTGAGACCCAGGGAAGTCCAGAGCTGCTCCGCCTGCGACATGGTTCTGAACAGATTGACATTGTC
>DASTEX010000307.1:0-2615 GCA_035709185.1 Gemmatimonadales bacterium | reverse complement strand
ATGGAAGCCCGGCGATCGGGCTTACTGATGCGCGCGCGCTCAACGGCAGTCCCGTCTGGATGCCGGATCAGCGCCGGTTGCTCTTCGTGTCGAACCGGGACGGCGACCGTGATATCTACAGCGTCGTCATCGACCGGCAGGGTCGCGCCCGAGGCCAGCCGCAACGGCTGACCACCGGTCTCGGGGCCCACAGCATCGCGCTCTCGGCCGACGGGCGCTCCCTGGTGTACTCCGTCTTCCGGACCATCGCCAACATCTGGTGGGCGGCGCTCCCGGGCGGAAGCACCGGAGAGGTGCCGGCGGCACCGCTCACCCGGGGAACCCAGTCGATCGAGGGTCTGGCCCTGTCGAGCGATGGAAAGTGGATTGCGTTCGACTCCGACCGGCACGGCAACCAGGACATCTACCGGATGCCGGTCGGCGGCGGTGAGCCGGTGCAGGTCACCAGCGATCCGGCCGATGAATTCATGCCGCACTGGTCGCCCGATGCCGGGGAGATTGCCTATTACCGGTTCACCTCCGACGGCGTCCGTCGCCTCGAAACCGTTCCGGCGGCCGGCGGCACACCGGCGCCGGTGGTTTCGCTGCCCCGGGTGCAGCGCTTCCCGGCCTGGTCGCCCGACGGGCGGAGCCTGGCCTTTCATTCCACCGGCTCGGGGTCCGACGGCCTGTTTCGGGTTTCGCGAGACGCCGAGGGGCAGTGGGGGCCGGCCCGCCGCCTGACGAGTGACAGCGGCCGCGAGGCGCGCTGGTCGCCCGACGGTCGCGAAGTGCTCTACATCCGCTCCGACGGACTCTGGACCGTCGGTGCGGATGGTACCGGCCGGCGGCAGGTGCTCCGTCTCGGTCCCTCCAGCATGCCCACCCACGGTCACGCGGAGTGGAGTCGCGACGGCCGCGAAATCTTCTTCAAGCGATTCGACCAATCGGGCCGCACCAGCTTCTGGTCGGTGCCGGCTGGGGGAGGGACTCCCCGGGAGCTGCTCCGGCTCGATCCCGGCCTCCAGTCCCATCGTCCTGAATTCGCAACCGATGGCCGGCGCTTCTACTTCACGGTGACCGAACGGCTCAGTGATATCTGGATCATGGAGCTCCTGCCGGTTCGCTAACTGATGGTCGAAGATGGTCGAAGGCGGTTGAAGACGGTCCCGGACGTCGAGGTACCCAGCACCACTTAGTCCTAAGTCCTTAGTCCTGGCTTGTGGCCCCCTATCGCCCGGGGCGGGTCAATGTTATATTAGGGTCTGCGATTGCCCGTGCTGCGGTGCGGGGTCGAGATCAGTGGAGCTACGGGGGTCCCGTGAGTTCATCGGGGCCCCCTTTTCATAGCGACAAAACAATCGTAGCGCCCAGCGTGAGGGCAGGGTTCACGCACATTCACGTAGTCGGTCAGGGCGGCAGAGCCGAACTCCGATTACATCACACTTGAGGAGTTTGGAAATGCGTACGACCGGAACCGTGAAGTGGTTCAACGATGCCAAGGGCTTCGGCTTCATCACCCCCGAAAACGGAGCGAAGGATTGCTTCGTCCATCATTCGGCGATCCAGGGTCAGGGCTTCAAGAGCCTGGCCGAGGGCGACCGGGTGGAGTTCGACATGGTGCAGGGAGCCAAGGGTCCCGCGGCGGAGAACGTCTCGCGCGTCAGCGCCTGAGTCGTTGACTTCGCGGTAAGAGCGCCCGGCGGGCTTCGGCCCGCCGGGCGTTTCATTTTCAGGGCCGAAGACGGTGGGCCGTTTGCACCGGGTTTCGACTATCTTCGACCGTCTTCGACCATCTTCGACTCCATGCCGTTCGCCGACCTCCACAGCTTCGTCAGCGAGCTGGAACGCACCGGTCAACTCCGGCGGGTTCGGGTCCCGGTCGATCCCGTTCTCGAGGTTTCCGAGCTGATCCAGCGGGTCGTCCGGGAACAGGGTCCCGCCCTCCTGTTCGAGCAGCCGCTCGGCTCGTCGGTGCCGCTGGTGATGAATCTCTTCGGCACCATGCAGCGGGTGGAGCTGGCCCTGGGCCGTCATCCGCAGGCAATCGGTGCGGAGCTGGTCGAGACCCTCCAGCGGCTCAATCCTCCGAGTTTCGCCTCGCTCTGGGGCGCGCGCCGCTTCGTCGCCCGCGCCCGTCACATGCGGCCGCGACTGGTGGGGCGGGGGCCGTCCCAGGAGCTGGTGCAGCAGCCGCCGAAGCTGACCGAGCTGCCTCACCTGCAATGCTGGCCCCGGGACGGCGGACGCTTCGTCACCTTCGGCCCCACCATCACCGAGGATCCCCACAGCCACCGCCGCAACTACGGCCTCTACCGGCTCCAGATCTTCGACGAGGCCACCACCGGGATGCACTGGCAGAGCATGAAGGGGGGCCGGGGACATCACTGGGAGGCGGAACGCCGGGGCGAGGCGCTGCCGGTGGCCGTGGTGCTGGGCGGCGACCCGATCATGATGCTGGCCGCGATCCTCCCGCTGCCCGAGGACGTGGATGAGCTGGCCTTTGCCGGATTTCTCCGGGGCGCGCCTACCCGCCTGGTGAAGGGGCGCACCATTCCGATCGCCGTGCCGGCCGACGCCGACATCATCATCGAAGGCGTGGTCCCCCCGGTTGAGCGGCGAATGGAAGGACCGTT
>DASTEX010000306.1:0-9932 GCA_035709185.1 Gemmatimonadales bacterium | reverse complement strand
CTGAAGGGATGGCTCGAAAGGGTAAACGAGAGCTGGCGAGATACCTCAACATTGCGCTGGGATCCCTCTCGGAAACCGCCTGTCAACTGTATGCCGCGCGTGCCGTGGGACTGATCTCGGAAGAAACTTATCGGCGAATGTCAGCCACTCACCAGAATGCGGGGAGGCTGACCTGGCTGTACTATGCCGCGATACGCCGTCGTTTGACTGAAGAGAAGTAAACGGACGGGTAGTCCTTTCCGCCCGTTCCGCCCTTTCCGCCCTAGATTCGCCTCGTCTTCCTCCGCATGAAATCCATAAGAACGAATTGACCCAGCGTCATGGTATTGGTGAAGTACGCCTTGCCCCGGCAGATCTCCGAAACCTTCATCACGAATTCCACCAGGCTCCGTTCCCGCGCCAGCATGAAAGTGTTGACCTGCACCCCGGCCCGGCGGCAGTGGGCCACTTCCTTGAAGGTTTCCTGGAGCACGAAGGGATCGAGCCCGAAGCTGTTCACGTAGACTTCGCCGTCGGGCATGGTCAGCGCGCTGGGCTTGCCGTCGGTGATCATGATGATCTGGCGCATGTCCTTCTTCTGCGCCAGCAGGAGCCGGCGGGCCAGCTTGAGCCCCTCGGCGGTGTTGGTGTGATAGGGACCCACCTGGGCCTGGGCCAGGGCGGAGATGGGAATCTCCTCGGCGGTATCGTGGAAGAGCACCACCCGAATGCTGTCGCCGGGGAACTGGGACCGGATCAGGTGGGTGAGGGCGAGGGCCACCTTCTTCGCCGGGGTGAACCGGTCTTCCCCGTAGAGGATCATGGAGTGGGAGCAGTCGAGCATGAGCACGGTGGCGCACGACGACCGGTACTCGGCCTGATGCACGAACAGATCTTCGTACTCCAGATTGATCGGGACACCCAGGCCCTCGCGGGCGATGGCGCTCCGGAGGGTGGCGGCGACATCCAGATTGAGCACGTCGCCGAACTCGTACTGCTTGGGACTGGCCTCGGCTTCGACCCCGGTAGCAAGGTAGGATGTCTCGTGGGCCCCGAAGCTGGAGCGGCCGATGCTTCCCAGCAGATGCCGGAGCGCTTTGTAGCCCAGGAAGTCGATGCTCTTCTCGGTCAGGGAGAACTGGACCTGCTGGGCTGCCTCCTGCGCCAGGCCACCCGGTCCCAGCACCTGCTGGTAGTTCTGGGGAACCTGGGGCGTCTCCTGGATGTTGAGATATCCCTCCGCCGCCAGGCGCTGCACAATGGAGTCGATCAGGTCCGCGATCTGGCGCTCGAGCTCGGCGTCGGTCTCGGCGTCGCCGGTCGACTCGCCCCGCATGAACCGCAGCATCTCCGGCGTCAGTTGACCGGATTCCATCAAGGCCTGCATGATGGCCTGGCGCAGGGCATCCAGCGAATGGGGATCCCCGGTGTACTCATCGTTATCCCAGGCAAACAGGCCCTGGGCAAAACCCGACTGGAGCAGGAAATCCCCCAGGCGCTCCACCAGATCCTGGAGATTTACCGCGTCGGCCAGCTCGGGGATGAATTTGCTGTAGGTGTGAAAGGACATTCTACCCTCCAACTTCATTATAGCGGAAACGGTTGAAGCAGGTTCCCCGTGCCGGGTGCCGCCTGCGAGTGCCGCGTGCCCGGTGCCCCGTGCCGGGTGCCGTTCAGCGTACCGAGTGCCAGGGCCCCTGCTCGGAACAAGATCCATCATGGACCCACGGCACCCGGCACGCTGAACGGAACACGGTACCCGGCACCCGGTACGTGGCACGTGCACGTGCACGTGCACGTTGCCCGCCGGGCATCGTAGTAAATTGAAATGTGCAAGTTCCTTTCGCGGCTCTCCGCCATCCCAATTTCCGCCTCTTCATCTTCGGACAATTCGTCTCGCTGGTCGGCACCTGGATGCAGAGCGTGGCGCTGGGCTGGCTGGTCCTCACGCTCACCAACTCCGCCTTTGCGGTCGGGCTGGTCGCCGCCATGGGCGCCTTGCCGGTCCTGCTGTTCACCCTCCAGGGCGGCGCCGTAGCCGACCGGGTCAACCGGCACCGGACCCTGACGCTGCTGCAGACCGGCATGCTGCTGGAAGCGGCGACCCTGACGGTGCTGGCCCTCACCGGCCACGCGACCCTCACCTGGATCATCCTGCTCGCCCTGGTGATGGGGCTGCTGAGCGCCTTCGAGATTCCGATCCGGCAGACCTTCCTGATGGACCTGGTGGGCCGGGACGACCTGATGAATGCCATCGCCTTCAACTCGATGGCCTTCAACCTTTCCCGGGTGCTGGGCCCGGCCCTGGCGGGCGCGATCACCGCGCTGGCCGGTCCCGGAGTGTGTTTCCTGCTCAACGCGGTGAGCTATCTGGCCGTCATCTTCAGCCTGCTCCGGATCCGGCCCGATCCGGCGCTGCTGGTCCCCCACCGCCGTTCGCCGCCGCTCCGCGACGCGCTCCGGTATCTGCTGGCCCCGGGATGGCCCAGGACCCTGGTCACGCTCACCTCGGCCTACACCATCTTCGGGGTATCGTTCCTGGCGGTGCTTCCGGTGTATGCGCGGGATGTGCTCCGGACCGGCGCCGGCGGATACGGCTGGCTCACCACCGCGTTCGGCATCGGCGCCGCGGGCGGCGCGCTCCTGCTCGCCGCCTATGGCCCCCGGTTCCGGCGGGGGGAGTTCGCCGTGCGGGGCGCCATGGTCATCGGTGCCGCGCTGCTGGTCGTGGCCCTGGTCCCGGTATACCCGGTCTCCTTCGCGGCGCTGCTGTTCGGCGGGCTGGCCACCTCATCCACCGCCATCGTCACCAACACGCTGCTCCAGACCGAGGCACCCGAGCACCTCCGCGGCCGGGTGATCGGGTTCTACTCGTTCATCGTGGTGGGGCTGGCGCCATTCGGCGCGCTTCAGGCCGGCTGGCTGGGCGAGCACCTGGGGATCCGGACCGAGGCGGCGTTAGGCGGTCTGCTCTGTCTCGCCGTGGCGTTGCTCATGTGGTCCCGCTCCCGTGGCTTCGCCGGTCCGGCGGCGGAGGAGCGCCGTCAGCCCGCCGAACCGGCTCAACCGTACCGCTGGGGTGAAAGGCGGCAGGCATGATCATCACCATCTCGCGGCAGTTCGGCGCCGGCGGCGCCCTGGTCGCCCGGATGCTCGCCGACCGGCTGGGCTGGTCCCTGGTCGACAACGAGTTGATCGACGAAGTCGCCACCCGCGCCGGCATAGCGCCGGAGGAAGTGGCGGAACACGATGAGCGTGCCCCCGGCTTCATCGAGCGGCTGACCCGGGCCCTGGCCAGCTCCATGCCGGAATTCGTGGCCCCCGAAAGCGGCACCCTTCCCGACCTGGCGGAGGAACGGCTGGTGAAGATCACCGAACGGGTCGTGAGCGAGGCGGCGGAACAGGGGAAGGTGGTTCTGGTGGGCCGGGCCGCGCCTGCGGTGCTCGCCAGCCACCCGCGGACTCTCCACCTCAAGATCGTGGCGCCACTGGCCAACCGGATCGCCCGGGTGGTGGAGCGACAGGGAGTCGACCTGAAGCAGGCGGAGAAGCTGATCCACGACGCCGACAGCAACCGGGCTCGCTACCACAAGCAGTACTATCAGCGGGACTGGGCCGACCCGACCAACTACGACCTGGTGATCAACACGGCCCGCGTCGGCATCGAGGGAACCGTTGAGGTCATCGTCGACCGATTAAAGCGGATCGGAGAGGACCATTGACGATTGACAATTGACAATTGCAAGCAGCGCTTCCGAACCTTCAGGCGAGGCATTCGCCGCACCGAAGCTTCCCACGAGTTCGGAATGGCGCCTGTAATCGTCAATTGTCAATCACTCAATCGTCAATAGTCCTGGGCCGCCGCCGCTCCGGCCGCGCCCGTCCCCAGCTCCCGTCGTCCTCGTTCCGGCTGATCCGCTTCTGGGCGGCCAATCCTTCCAGCACCAGCTCGCAGGCGCCGAAGGCCACGCCGGGACGGTGCCCTTCGGGCAGATTCATGGCCCGGACCGCGTCCATCAGCCCGTCCACCGTGGCGAAGGCCTTGAGACCGGTCTCGGACGATTCCTCGCCACTCAGCCGCAGCACACCGCCGGTGTCGAACCAGGTAACGATCCGCTCGAGGTCGACTCCCTCGATCCGCGGCTCCAGCGCCATTCCCGCGGCGCGGCGGATCAGCTCGCGGGCGATCACGTCGCCGCCCACCAGCTCCCCCTCGTACTCCAGCTCGATCTTCCCCGTGATCGACGCGGTGGCGGCGTACACGTCGGTGATTCGCGGAACGATCTCCTTCTCCCGGTTGACCAGGGCCCGCCGTTCCGCGTTGGAGAGGGCATTCTCCACCACGCTGATCGGCAGCCGCTGGCTCACGCCGCTCCGCTTGTCGATCCGGCGGTCGGTCCGTGCCTCGAAAGCCACCCGCTCCACCACCTCGGCCACGAAGTCGGGCACCAGCGTCGGAAGTCCCCGGTCGAGCCAGGCCTCCTGCGCCGTGATCGACATGCCCAGCTCCACCGTTCGCGGGTAATGGGTCAGGATTTCCGACCCGATCCGGTCCTTGAGCGGCGTGATGATCTTGCCCCGCGCCGTGTAGTCCTCCGGGTTGGCGGTGAAGCACATGACCACATCGAGGGGGAGCCGGACCGGATAGCCTTTGATCTGAACGTCGCCTTCCTGCATGATGTTGAAGAGGCCCACCTGGACCTTCGCGCTCAGGTCGGGCAGCTCGTTGATGGCGAAGATTCCCCGGTTGGCTCGGGGAAGCAGGCCGAAGTGCATCGTGAGCTCGTCCGACAGCAGGTGGCCGCCCCGGGCCGCCTTGATGGGATCGATGTCGCCGATCAGATCGGCGATGGTCACATCCGGAGTTGCCAGCTTTTCCACATAGCGCTGCTCCCGGCTGAGCCAGGCGATCGGCGTGCGAGGCCCGTGTTCCTCGATGAGGTCCCGGGCGTATTTGCTGATCGGGTGAAACGGGTCATCGTTGACCTCGCTGCCGGCCACGACAGGTATCTGGTCGTCGAGGAAGCGGACCAGCGCGCGCAGGATTCTGCTCTTCGCCTGGCCCCGGAGGCCGAGCAGGATGAAATCGTGACGGGCCAGCAGGGCATTCACCAGGCGAGGCAGGATGGTGTCCTCATATCCCACGATCCCGGGAAAGAGGGTCTCCCCCCGCTCGAGCAAGGTGATCAGGTTCGCCCGGATCTCGTCACGGACCGTGCGCTGCCGGAGCGGCGGCTCGGCCCAGGCCGTAGAGCGGAGATCCTCCAGAGTGTTAGGGAGTGTTCGCATGCGGTTCGGCGTATATTTGGGTGATTGACAATCCTAAGTCAGAGCCTAATCTTGCCGCGCTGTTGTTGAGACCGACGACAGTGACGGTTCGGGCAGACACACTACGTACCCCAACCCCCCGCAAGGAGTCCAGATGTCGAAGCTCGTGATGGTCGTAGCGCTTTTCGGGATGGCTGCCTGCGCGCCTCGGGAGGAACAGCCCCCGGCCGCTGACACCACTCTGCCCGCGCCGGTTACGCCGGCGGATACGGCGGCCACAGTCGACACCATGATACGTGACACCACGCGCGACACGACTGGGACCCACTGACGGACTCCGTGGTCACTGTCCTGGCGAGGCCCCGGGGAGCACACCCGGGGCTTCACTGTTTCCGGGCTGGAACGGCAGACTGACCACCAGGGTATCGACGCTCCCGACCTGCACGGTCGTTCCCGGTTCCACCTCTCTTCGAAGGATGCCGAGTGCGACCCCGGCATCCCCCGTCGTCAAAGCGGACGTGACCCGGCCGACAATCTTCCCGCCCTGCCTAACATCCGTGGCCGGGAGCTCCGCGCCCCGCCAGACCAGTCCCCGTAATACACGGTTGACGTGCCCCCGGAAGTGGACCCGTGCCACGGTCTCCTGTCCCAGGTAGCACCCCTTGGTGTACGACACTCCGCCCAGTTCGTCGAACCGTACTTCCTGAGGCAGGGTCTTGTCGTCAATCTCCCGACCGAGCGCTGGCCAGGCGCCCAGGATTCGGAGCGTCTCCAGGTCTTCCCCGGTTCCCTCCTTGGCACCGGCCTCCTGCAGCCGTCGGGCAGCCGACTCCACCGCACCGGGAGGCCCGAGCAGGAGAGCCGACCAGGGAAACGGCTCGACCGGGCGAGCCACCACCACCCGGTCGCCGTCCGAGCCTTCGGTCACCAGCCGCCCCGGCTCCGCGGGCCAGTCCATTCGAGCTCGGCGGAGAGCATCCGCCACCGCCAGCCCCGCCAGCCAGAGGACGGCAACGGTTTCGCTCTGGTCGGTCACGCGGGCCAGCCGGGGCGGGACCTGCCGCGTGAGCAGGCCGAGGATGGTCGAACGGACTTCCGGAGCCGCGATCAGCGTCGCGGCGTTGGGACCGTCGCGCAGGACGGTGAAGTCCGCCACGATCATTCCCCTGGCCGTCAGCAGCGCCCCATAGAGCACGGCGCCGTCGCCAGGCGCGACGACGTCGCAGGTCAGCAGGCCCTGGAGGCAGTCGATCGCACCGGGGCCTTCCACCCGGATGACCGTTGCCGGGCAAGCCACCTGCCGCGCTCCCTCCCTGAGGGAGGCGACGTGCTCTGAAGTGGTCCGGATGATCGGAGGAGCGGTCATCGGTACAGTCCGGCCTCGGCGTAGGACCGGTCGAGCAGCTCGACCGGATGCAGCACCGGCAGCTTCAATCCCGCCGCCAGCAGCCCGGCGCCGATCTGCATGATGCAGCCCGGGTTCCCGGTGGCCACCGCGTCGAGCGCCGGCGACGCCTCACGCAGGGTGGCCACCTTGTCGGCCAGGACCTGTTCCGAGAGCTCCGGCTGGAGCAGGGCATACGCTCCCGCGCCGCCGCAGCAGCGATCGAACCCCGGCAGGAGCCGCAGCCGGAGCCCGGGAATGGAGCGGAGCACGGCCAGGGGTGCGGCGTGCACCCGCTGGGCATGCTGCAGGTGACAGGGGGCGTCGTAGGCGACCTCGAGCAGCAGGGGAGCGCCGGTCCGGGGGCCGGCCTCCGCCAGCAACTCGGTCACGTCCCGGACCCGGGAGCTGAACCCGGCCCCCTCATCGCTGCCTAACAGATGACCGTAGTCCCGCAGCATCGCGCCGCAGCCGGCGCTGTTGACCACCACGTAATCGGCGCTGCCGAGCAGGCGGCGGAGGTTTTCCCGGGCCAGATGTCGGGCGGCGTCGCGGTCGCCGGCATGCTCATGCGGGGCACCGCAGCAGGCCTGGTCCTCCACCTCTACCACCCGGTACCCGTTGGCCTCGAGCGTCCGCCGAGTCGCCTCGTGCACGTGGCGGAAGAGGACGTCCATCACGCAGCCGCGGAACAGGACAACGGAAGGCGGGCTGGCGGGCAGGCGGGCAGCCGGGCGGTCTTCCGGTGTTCCGGTCGGTATCGTCGACCCTGCGAATGAATCGGGAGCCGACCGTCCGCCCGCCCGCCCGTCCGCCTGCCCGCCCGTAGCGGCCACCATCCCCATCAACCGTCCCAGCCGTCCGGGGCCGGCCAGCTGGCGGGCGATCCGGCTCTCCCGAAGCAGCCGCGCGGCTCCGAAGAGCGGGCCCCAGAAGAACCGGCGGCCGAAGACCTGGAGCACGGCGCGAGTGCGCCACGGCAGTCCGGCGTCGCGCGCCAGGATCTCGCGCGCCACTTCGAGTCCCCGGCCGTAGCCCACCCCCGAGGGACAGGCGGGCTCGCACCCGCGGCATCCCAGACACCGCTCGAGGTGTTCCCGGAGACCGGGGTCGGAGGCCGGGATCTCGCCCCGTTCGAGGGCCCGCATCAGGACGATTCGCCCTCGCGGGCTGTCGCTCTCGTCTCCTGTCGCGAGGTAGGTAGGGCAGGCTGAGAGACAGAGACCGCAGTGAACGCAGGGATCGAGCGGGCTGAAATCCGGTGCGGCGTCAGGGTGCGGCATCGAGCGGTACCAGCAGGACGTGGCCCGGGTCGAAGCTGTCGCGCAGCCGGCCTACCAGGGCGCTGACGCCTTCCCGGTACAATCCGAAATGCCCGAAGCCCTGACGCACAGACCAGGGACCGCGCTCGAGCGTGACCGGGATCTCCCGCCCGGCCGCCGCCCGGCGAAACGTCATCAGCCGCTCGACCGTCGCCTCACCGGTCCACCGGATGGAGCCGCTGCCGGCGCCCGCGCTGACCAGGCCGATGTCGAGGTGGTCGGCGAGGAGATCGAGGGTATCGTCCAGCCCGTCCACCAGGACGCCTAACCGCAGCGTCACGCTGCCGGCATGCGCGGCGTGGGATGCCCCGTGCCAAAGCGCATTGGCCTGCTCCGGCGCCAGCGTCGTCCAGGGGAGCGCGGCGGTCGCCGCGGTGCGGGCGGCTTCGGCTTCGACTCCTTCAATCTCTCCCATCAGCCGGACCGCGAGCACCCATTCCGGGTCGGCCCCCATTGCGGGGGAGAACAGCTCGAGTGCCACCGCATCAATGGCCGCGGCGGACAGGTCCCGGCCGGCCAGCGTCAGGCTGTCCCGGCTTCCCCGCGCCAGCAGGGTCCGGTCCACTTCGGGGATGGCCCGGAGCCGGAGATGGAGCTCCGTGATGATGCCGAACGCGCCGAAACTCCCGGCGACCAGCTTGCTGAGGTCGTAGCCCGCCACGTTCTTCACCACCGTGCCTCCCGGCCGGATGACCCGGCCGTCGCCGGTGACGAAGGTGACGCCTAACAGCAGGTCGCGGACCGGGCCGAAGCGGTGCCGGAGCGGGCCGGCCGTGCCGGTGGCCAGGACCGACCCGATCGAGCGCTGGGCCCGTCCGGGGGGATCGCACGCCAGCCAGACCCGATCCTCCGCCAGCCGGTGCTGGATGGTCCCGAAGGTGGCGCCGGCTTCGACCGTGGTCACCAGGTCCTGGGGCGCCACGTTCACCACGCAGTCCAGGGCGGAGGTGGAAATCACCAGGTCGGCCGGCACATCCACCGCGCACCAGGTGGCGCGACCTTCGATCCGCACCTTCCAGCCCTCCGCGTGCGCCAGTCCCATCACCCGGGCCAGGTCTTCGGACGATTCCGGCGCCACCCGGGGCCGGCCGTTGGTGTCCTGGCCCACGGCCTCGGCGCCGAGGGCCTCGCGCACCCGGGCGGTGATCGGATCAGTCATGGACACCCCCTCCCCGCCATTCGCGACACGACCGCACCGGGATCACTTTGCCGGGATTGGCGCGGTTCGCCGGATCGAAGGCCCGTCGCGCGTCGCACATCGCCGACAGCGTCTCGCCGTCGAACAGCAGCGGCATGTACTCCAGCTTGTCGGCGCCGACACCATGTTCTCCGGTGATGCTCCCTCCGGCCGCCACGCAGGCGGCCATGATCTCGCGGCTGGCGGTTCGGACCCGCGCGGCCAGCGGCTCGTCGGCCCGATCGTAGCAGATGTTGGGGTGGAGATTGCCGTCGCCCGCGTGGAACACATTGACCACGGTGACGGCGTGGCGCTGGGCGATCGCCGCGATCCGGTCCAGCACATCCGGCAGCACCGAGCGCGGCACCACGGCGTCCTGGACGATCAGGTCGCGCGCCACCCGTCCCATGGCGCCGAACGCCTTCTTCCGTCCCTGCCACAGCCGGGCCCGCTCGTCCGGGGTCGCGGCGTGGCGGATGGACGTGGCGCCCGACGATTGCAGCAGCCGGGTCACCACGCCCTCCTCGGCGGCGACCGCGTCGGGCTGCCCGTCGAGCTCCACCAGCAGGACCGCGGCGGCGTCGGTGGGATAGCCGGCGGCATAGATCGACGCCTCGACCGCCCGGACGCAGGGTCCATCGAGCATCTCCAGCGCCGCCGGCACCACGCCGGACGCGATGATGGCCGACACCGCCTCGCTCGCGGCGCGAACGCTCCCGAAGGCCGCGAGCATCGTGCGGACCGAGCCGGGGAGGGGCTCCAGCCGCACCGTGATTTCCACGGCTACGCCGAACATCCCCTC
>DASTEX010000305.1:0-2691 GCA_035709185.1 Gemmatimonadales bacterium | reverse complement strand
TTTCCGCAGTGGGCCCTGGCCGGCGGAGTCGATTCCCTCCGGGCGCGGGTGGCCGATCCCGCGGTCCGCCGGCGGCTGGAGAGGGAGATGGTGGAACGGATGCGAGCCGACTGGGCCGGCGAAGACCTGGCCCGGATCCAGTTCCGGGAGCTGTACTCCGACCGGCGGTACGATGGAAAGACGATGGCCGATCTGGCCCGCGATCGCGGCCTGGCGGTGTCGGCCGCGAACGGAGTCCAGCTGGCGATCGAGCTCCAGCTCAAGGGCGGCTTCTCCGCCATCTATCATATGATGGACGAGCGGGACGTGGTGGCCATCATGAAGCATCCGCCCGCAATGTTCGAGACCGACGGCGACCCCATCGGCTACGGGCAGGGCTTTCCCCATCCCCGGAGCTACGGGGCGTTTCCCCGGGTGCTGGCGCGATATGTCCGGGAGCAGAAGGTGTTGACGCTGGAAGACGCCATCCGCCGGATGACCTCGCTGTCGGCGGCACAGATCGGACAGAGCGATATCGGACTGATTCAGGAAGGCAACCGGGCCGACATCGTAGTGTTCGACGCCGAGCGGATCGCGGACCTGGCCACGTACCAGGATCCTCACCGGTTCTCGGTGGGAATGGTCCATATCCTGGTCAACGGCCAGCTGGTTCTCCGGGACGGTTCCCTGACGGGGGAGAAGCCGGGACGGGTGCTCAAAGGACCGGCCCGCCGGCCCAAAGCGAATTAGTCGGGAGGTATTGTGCCAACCCTCTTCAAGCGTGCCGCCGGGTATCAGGGTGATCCGCTCAACCTGCCGGTGGCGAGTGTCGACCAGTCGGTGCCGTTCTACGAAGAGAAGCTCGGCTTTCGCGTGGTCGAGCGCCGGCAGGCGCCGGTCAAGGCAGCCATCCTCGAACGGGACGGCGTCCGGATCGGTCTGGTCGAGAACGGAGGCGACCCCACTCAGGATGGATCGTTCTTCGAGGTCAGCAACGTCGATGCAGTCTTCGAGGAATTCCAGGGAAGGGGGCTGACGCTGAGTCCACTAGAGGTCAACCGGTCCGGTCACGGCGCGTTCCGGGCGTTCTTCGTGGTGGCGCCGGACGGCTTGTGTTACATGATCGGCCAGCCCGTTCCCTGAGCTCGACGTGACCCAGGCAGGATCACGGAGGATCGAAGCGCTCGCCGGGATGTCCGGCGCCAGGGACTTCCAGTCGGCCCGGCGAAACGGGGTTCGTGTTTCCGCTGATCGTCGCCGTTGGCACGCTGCACGGCCGGTACAATAGATTTGCCGACGCCTTCGAACCAAGTCACCGAGAAGGCCGCCATCCCGATGCTCCGCGGGCTGTTTGAGACCCACCTCGATGTAGCCGACCTCGACCGGTCGCTCGCCTTCTACCTGGGGCTTGGGCTGGAGACGGCCCTGCGGCGAGAGGTCGATGCGGCACGGGTCGACGCCCATTCACGCGGAGCCCGGCGCTTTGCCTTTCTGTGGGTCGGCGGCCAGGGGCGTGCGATGGTTGGCCTGTGGGAGCGCAGTGCCGGCACTATCCGGCCGCAGCACTGTGCCTTCGAGGTGGCGTTACCGGAGATGCCGAGCCTCGTGGCCCACCTCGCGCAACGGGGCATCGCGTTTCGGGATTTCTTTCAAAGGCCAACCACTTCTCCGTCGGTACTGGGGTTCATTCCGGCGGCGTCGCTGTACTTCGACGATCCGGACGGGCACGTTCTCGAGCTGCTCGCCCCCATCCCGGCCGCTCCCCGTCCCGACCTCGGCATCGTGACCTGGTCCGAGTGGACAGCCCGTGCTACATGATCGGAGTACCGGTTCCGTGGGCCTGACATGACCCAAACCGGATCGGGCAGCATCGAGGCGCTTGTTTCCCTGCTTCTCGTGCTGATGGTGCCGGCGTGCCGGGGACAGTCGGAGCCCCCGCCGTCATCCCGGCTGGTTCTTTCGCGGATCGCCGTCCTGGCTGACGAAGCGACGGCCGAATTCGACTTCGCGTCCAGCATCGGAGGGTGGGCCGCGATCCCGATCGACTCCGGCCGCATTGCCTTCCTCGACGCCGGCCGCAACCGGATCGTGGTGGTTGACACCGCGGGTCGGGTGATCGCGGCCTTCGGCCGGCAGGGCGGAGGCCCGGGCGAGTTCGCCAACCCCCGGTTTCTGATGCGCACCGACTCGGGCCTCGCGGTGTACGACGGTCTCAAGTTCGCGCTGGTCATTTTCGATCTCGATGGGCGAGCCCAGGCCGACTTCTCCCAGACCGTGGCCATCGGTAACATCAGCGGGATGCCGACCGGTATGGCGCCGCTCGCCGATGGAAGCTGGGCCTACTCGGTCACGGAGTACGAGAAAAACCTGGTTCGTGAGTCCCTGTACCTCCGACGCAACGGCGTTACCCGCCGTCTGGCCGCCACTCCTGAATCTCCGGTTCGGGTGGTGCACCTTCCCTGCGGTATCACCATGTACGGAGGGCCGCCGGTCCTCTGGCCCACGCTGCGCTGGGCGGCGACCCCCACCCGTGTGGCATACGCCGTCACCGAGAGTGATCGCGTCGTGATCTGGGATGTTGCCCGCGGCGACTCCACCGTGGTAGAAGGGGATGCCAAGCCTCCCCGAGCCGCCAGGGCCGCGGCGCTGGCCGCTACCACTGGCTATACCGTGACGACACCCGGCAGGCAGTGTGCCATCGAGGCCGAAGCC
>DASTEX010000304.1:0-3757 GCA_035709185.1 Gemmatimonadales bacterium | reverse complement strand
TGCGGGAGCCGGCCGGGAGGCAGCTTCCGCCGAGAGCCGGTCGAGCGAGGACAGCAGACCCGGGTCGGTGGGATTGAGCACGAAGCACGCGTCGGGGGGTGATCCTCCTGCCAGTTCCGCCAGGAGGCGCGACAGGCTCCGGTGCAGCGGAGGGAATGCCGGCGAGCTCATGCCATCACGGGAGCCGGGGACTCGCGGTCTCTCCCCGGGGGTCGAGATTCCGCTGAAACCGGGTAACCACCGATGCAGTGCCCGGGCGGCTGTACATCGCCTCGTACAGGCTCAACCGGTCCGGGAGGTGCTCCAGCAGCACGATGGTTGACGCCTGACCGGCGGAATCGAGCCCTACGCGCATGGCCAGGTTCCCCAGCTGGAGCCGCTGGGCGTAGAGATAGGTGCGGGATCCGTCGGACGACTCCACGTACACCTGCCAGGGTTGTCCATCATCCCACGCCGGCCGGCCCCGGATCAGCTCCACCCGGGCGGTCAGCACCACCCGCTCGGCCACACCGTCGCGCGTGAGGTCGGCCTCGGCCGTCTGCTGGTAGTTCCATCCCTCCTGTCCGGCGACCGCCGGGGGAATCGTGGTATCGACCAGCTGCACCGGGACTACCGCGGCGACGGCAGCGGTATCCGGAGGATCTGCCTGCGCCGCCGGCGAGGAGCCGGACTCGATGGTGCATCCACCCAGCAGCAGGACAACGACCAGACCCTTCAGTCGGAAAAGCATGAGAGAAAACCTCGGAGCTCGGCTACGTCCCTAGGGCGCCTGCGGGGTCCAGGTGTCGACCGAAGATCTCCAGCGGATTACTCGAGCGTCGTCGGTCCAGAAACTGAGCGTAGAGTCGACATTCGCAGCCCGGGCGGCGGCGAGCCAGGCGCTATCTGCGACCAGTATGGCCGTTCGTTCGGCCTCGAGGTCGGGACGAGGGCTGCAGCCGGTGACCACCACGGCACAACCGAGCAGGATCAGCTTCTTCATGGCGACTCCCTCTCCCCGATGCGTCACGGGGCTCGGCGCTCCACCGTTTCGTAATGGGCCGAACGGGCATCGAAGCGCCGCAGCAGGGCCCGGGCCTCGGGCGGCACCACCGCCACTTCGTAATCCTGCCCGGCGAAGGCTCTCACGGCGTCCAGCGAATCGAACCACATGATGGTGATGAACTCGACTTCGTCCCGGTGGGTCCGGCGAAGCAGGTCGATGCCGCGGAACCCCTCGATCTTGCGCGACACGATGCCGTGGAAGACCTCGTTGCGCAACAACTGCTCGTACGGCAGGGCATTGTCCGCCGTGGTCCAGCCGTGCCAGATGCGGGTGATCATCGGGGCTTGCTCTCGAAGTCAGCCGGGGGTCAGTACTACTGCTCCCGCCGGTAGGTCCAGATGTGGCCCTGCGTATCGGTCAACGCGAGGGTGCCGTCCGCCTTCCATCCATAACGGAATCGCACCGGCGGCCGGTTTTCGCGCCCGTCGGGCGTGAACTGCAGTGAATCACCGGCGATCTGGAATCTCCCGTCCTCCCCCGAGGTCCGGGCGACGCTGTCGGCGCCGGAACGAACCGTGAACCGGAGGCCGAAACGGCCGCCCGTGCCGGCCCGCGCTCCCGCGAGATCGCGCAGTGCCAGCGAACCTCCTATCAGCATCACTCCCGATCCCGGAGGAAACTCGGCGGGGGCGCTTCGGCCATCGACCGCCAGCCAGACGAACCTCCCTTCCAGGCTGGTGTCGACCGCAACGAGAATGGGGAGGGCGATAGTGTCGCTGGCCGGCCGGTGTTCCGGTTGACCGCCAAAACCGGCACCAAGCATGGCGGCAAGGGCGAGGCCGGCACGCGGCAAAGCGCTCGCTCGCGAGCGCATTACTGACGACATGATGATCCTCCCGGAGAACCTGGAGCGGTCCCGGAATGTATCACCCCCCGGCCGCCGGGCAGCCGATACGGCCAACCCTGGCTCACCACCCGCTCTACCGCGGACACGGCGGTCGCGAAGCGGTGGTCCCAGGCGCCCCTGATCCGCACCACCGCAGCCCGTTGTGCGGTAAGGGCGGACCCGAACAGCCGGTCCATCTCGTCGCGCCGGTCAGCCCGGTCGCGCTGGCCTGGATCGGGGACCCAGGGAACATCCGGCTCGGTCAGCAGGTACAGGTGACCCAGCCGGTCACGGGCAGCCTCGCGCACCCAGTCGGGACACGAGCCGAAATAGTGCTCGGCGTACACTTCCGTGGAAACCAGGTCGGTATCCAGCATCACCACCGCCCGGGTTGCTTCACGGAATCCCTGCTCTTCGCTGGCCATCTGCCCCCGCGCGATCGGATCGATATCACTGGCAGCCAGGGGACCCGGATGTTCCTCGACGTACCGTCGCCCGTATTCGGGAATCCATGACGTTCGGAAATGGGCGGCGAGCCGCTGCGCCAGCGTGGTCTTGCCGGTGGATTCCGAGCCGGTGAGGACCACCTTCGCCACGAAGGACGGGCGGACCGGCGGGGGAATGAACTCCCAATACCGATCGGGATCGGAACGGACCAGAGATCCGCTCACGGGGAATTTGCGGCGGGCCGGATCGATCATCCGGTGCCGCGCGTTTAGCCTGCGGGCCAGCTCGTCGCCGTAGTGCTCCGAGGTGTAGACCAGGTCGGGCCCTTCGGGCAGCACCCGCCGGATGCTTTGCATCCAGATGTTCCAGAAGTCCGGATGTTCGTGAGGAAAGGACGGATTCTCGTCCGTGATCTGGATCACCGCGGCGCCCGGCACCAGCTCCCGCATCCAGGATGCTCGCAGCTGACCCGGGATCGGCTCACTCGCGAGGCTGCAGACCAGCACGGTGAGGTGGTCAACCTCGTCCAGCGCGGTTCGTACCAGGTGAAGATGGCCCGCGTGGGGCGGAAGAAACTTCCCGAGGATCAGGCCGCTGGTCACTCAGCCCAGCACAGAGCGGTCATCGTTCCACCTGGGGGAGGTTGATGCGATGCGCGCGCCTAACGGTCCAGGACCGGCAGGTATTGCCGCCACGGCCCGACCGCTTCCCGGTACTGCTTGGCCATCACCCGGGCGGTCTGGGCCAGGTGACCGAGATCGTGGGCCACCCACGTGGCCAGAAGCTGGCTCAGGGTCACCGGACCCAGCGATGGATGTTCTCCTTCCAGCGCGAGCTGCTGCTCCGAGAGGTTCCATCCCCGCAGCGTGCTCAGGTTCTCCGCCCGGAGCGAAGCGAATTCATCGAGCAGCTGGCCCAACGTCTTGCCCCGGCTTTCGCGGTAGTGGGCGAACCGGTCGAAGGGTTCAAACCGGCGATTGGTCCCCTGCTCCAGGATGAGCCGGGCCCGCGGGATCCAGTCGGTCCGTTCCCCGTGAATCAGGTGGCCGAGGTTGTCGAAGGCGCTGAAGGTTTCCGGCCCTTCGTTGGGGGTGGTCCAGGCCTCGGTCAGCCCGCTGAGCAGGGCGCGGAATGACTGCGGGGTCCGCTCGAGAACCTGGATTGCGTTTGAAAGGTCGAACTGCATGGGATCAGCCTTCCGAGGGACAGTGCGGCTCAGGCGGTGTCCCGCCGATAACGGTGCTCCGTGAACCGCTTCCAGCCCTTCTTGCCGCGTGACTCGACCACCCAGACGAAGCCGTCTGTACCGTCAGGCCAGTAAGCGAAGCGGGCCCGGCCGGCTGGCATGTCGGCCTCGAAACCAACGGCTTCAGGATGGAGCTCGGTGACATCGCTCTGGAACCCCTGCGAGCGCTTGCCATCCGAAGTGAAGGACCAGA
>DASTEX010000303.1:0-2651 GCA_035709185.1 Gemmatimonadales bacterium | reverse complement strand
GAAAAAAGTCGGAAGGGTCGGAAGAGTCGTAAGAGTCGGAACACTTTCGATCCATCCCGACTTTTCCGACGCTTCCGACTTTTTGCCGACATGTCCGATCTTTCCGACCCTTCCGACCTTTTTCCGACCCTCATGGAGCGCAGCAGTGCGATTTGAGACCCTGGCAGTGCATACCGCGGCCCGGATCGATCCCGCGACCGGTGCGGTAACTCCGGCCATCCAGCTTTCCACCACGTTCGAGCGCGAGATCGACGGGTCCTTTCCCGCCGGCTTCACCTACATCCGGGACGGCAATCCCAACCGGGCGGCCCTCGAAACGGCGCTGGCGGCGCTCGAAGGCGGCAGCAGCGCGATCGCGTTTGCCTCCGGTATGGCGGCCACCATGGCGATCTTCCAGGCGCTTACGCCGGGCGATCACGTCATCGCGCCGCTCGACGCCTACTATGGGACCCCTGCCCTGCTGCGGGACCACTTCGTCCCCTGGGGACTGGAGGCGTCGTTCGTGGATATGGCCCGGCTGGAGGAGCTTGCCGTCGCCTTCCGGCGCAACACCCGACTGGTCTGGACCGAGACGCCCTCGAATCCTCTCATCTCCGTCACCGACATCGCCGGCGTGGTCGCCCTCGCCCGCGAACGCGGCGCAATGGTAGCGACCGATAACACGTGGGCGACACCGTTCCTCCAGCGGCCGCTCGAGCTGGGCGCAGACCTGGTGATGCACTCCACCACGAAATACCTCTCGGGACACAGTGATGCGATGGGCGGCGGGGTGATCGTCCGGGAAGAGACCGAGCTGAGCCGGCGCATTCGCAAGATCCAGCAGACCGGCGGAGCGGTCCCTTCCCCGTTCGACAGCTGGCTGGTGCTCCGGGGCATCCGTACCCTGCCCTGGCGGATGCGGGCGCATAACGACAACGCAATTGCCGTCGCGCGGTTCCTGTCGTCTCACCCCGGCGTGGAGCGGGTGCACTACCCGGGACTGCCGGGCGACCCGGGGCACGCCGTCGCCGCCCGCCAGATGCGCGGGTTCGGCGGGATGCTGTCGTTTGTCGTGCCGGGTGGGCGCCAGGCGGCCTTCGGCGTCGCCGCCCGGCTCCGTCTCTTCACTCGCGCCACGAGTCTCGGCGGTCCCGAAAGTCTGGTGGAACACCGTGCCTCGGTGGAGGGACCGGCGACCCGGGCGCCGGAGGGACTCTTGCGACTATCGGTCGGACTGGAGAATGCGGAGGACCTGGTAGAAGACCTCAATGATGCGTTGCACTGATTGGTCGCGAGGTCGGAAAAGATCAAGTCAACAGGGGGCAACTCACAGGCTGGTATCGCCCGGCGGACCCCGGTGAGCAATCGCCGAAATCGGTCATATCGTCAACATCGTCACTCAGGACCAGTCTTTTTCACGAAGATTTCATCGGAGGGGTTGCATCCTAGGAGACCCGGAGGGTCCCATGATCGATCCCGTTGTCGTCACCGCGCTGGCCGATCGGTACCTGATCGAACGCGAAATTGCCGCTGGGGGCATGGGCACGGTCTACCTGGCGCGAGACCTGCGACACCACCGGCGGGTGGCCCTCAAGCTGCTCCAGCCCGCGGGGCCTGACGCCTCCCGGCTGGTTCTCACCGAGCTGCGCCACTCCGCTCGGCTGCAGCATCCCCATATTCTGCCGGTCTTCGACTCCGGCGAAGTAGCCGGCCAGGCCTGGATGGCCCTCCCTTTCATGGAGGGCGGTTCCCTCCGACAACTGCTCTCGAGCCGGGGCCGGCTGCCGGTCGATGAAGCGTTACCGCTGCTCCAGGGCATCGGCGCGGCACTCCAGTATGCCCATGACCAGCAGATCCTCCACGGCGACATCAAGCCGGAGAACATCCTGATCGATCGGGGACATGCCTACCTGGCCGACTTCGGGATTTCCCGCGCGATTCACGCCGAGGACTCCTCGATGCGAGCCGCGCCCCCGCTGGCGGGAACGCCGGATTACGTGAGCCCGGAACAGGCCTCCGGCGACCGCGCGATCGATGGCCGGGCGGACCTCTACAGCCTGGCCTGTGTGGCGGTAGAGATGTTCGGCGGACGGGCACCCTTTACCGCCGACACTCCCACCCGGAGTCTGGCCAACCGCTTCGTGGCGCCGCCCGACCTTCAGAGCCTGGTTCCCGAGCTGCCCTCCGCCGCGATCGGAGTGCTGGAGCGGGCCCTCGCGCTTGAGCCTGCCCGGCGGCAGGGTTCGGTGCAGACGTTCTGTTCCGAGCTGGCAGCCGCGGCCCGGGGCCAGCGCACTTCGAAGCGCTGGCACGGCCTGGTGGTGGCCGGCCGCCGCGCCTCCGCCGGTTCGCTCGGCGCCTGGGCCTTCGACCTGCGGTCGGCCGTCCGATCGCTGGCACGGCGGCCCGGATTCACCCTCACCATCGGACTCACCCTGGCCCTGGCCACTGGCGCGCTCACTTCCACCCTGGGCGTCGTCAATGGCATCCTGCTCCGGCCGTTGCCATATCCGGAGGCCGACCGGCTGGTCGCGCTCTGCGCCACGCATCCTTCGGTGGCGTCGTTCTGCGTGGCCTCCCCGCCCGACGCCGCAGACTGGGAACGGGGCAGCAGGAGTTTCACGGCCCTGGGATTGGGACGTGACTGGCCGTTCACCCTTACCCTTGACGGC
>DASTEX010000302.1:0-3605 GCA_035709185.1 Gemmatimonadales bacterium | reverse complement strand
GAACCTGGAGCACGTCCGGTTCGGCCGCATGGAGAAGCGCTTCGACGAAGCCGCCTTCGGTCGCCTGGTGTCGGCCATGGAAGACGCAACCGGCAAACGGTTCTCCGAGGGGGAGCGGCGCAAGCTGGCGATGGGTGCGGGCGAAGAAGACCTGGTCAAGAGCGGACTGGAAGAGACCATGGTCACCGCCTGGCACGCCATCAGCCAGACCCGGGCCCGGCTGTCTGACGCGGTCGACACCCGAACCGCCGCCTTCGTGCTCTCGATCGACAAGATCGCGGTTTCATATAAGGATCTGGGGATTTTCCCATGACAGTCACTAGTCACTGGTCAGCAGTCGCTAGCGGATCAGGCGGTGATTTCGTTCGAGTGGTGGGACCAGCCTCCCGCGATGCTGGCCGACAAATCGCTAACGACTAGCGACTAGTGACTGAGGACTGAAGGAAGGAGCTCCCCATCAGACTGAAGCCGTTCAGAGCCTGGCGTCCCCGCCCCGAGCTGGCGGCGCGCGTTGCGTCTCCTCCCTACGACGTGGTTTCGCGGGAAGAGGCCACAAAGCTCGCGGAAGGCAATCCGCTCAGCTTTCTCCATGTCGGCCGGTCCGACATCGATCTTCCGCCTGAAGTCGATCCCTACGACCCCGCGGTGTACGCCACGGCCCGGGCGAATCTCGACCGCCTGATGCAGGATGGCGTGCTCCAGCAGGATCAGCAGCCGGTGCTCTTTCTGTACCAGCTGACCATGCAGGGGCGGAGCCAGGTGGGCGTCGTGGGTTGCGTGCACATCGACGATTACGCGGCCGACATCATCCGCAAGCACGAGAAGACCCGCCGGGACAAGGAAGACGACCGTACCCGTCACGTGCTGACCCTCGACGCCAACGCCGAGCCGGTCTTCCTTACGTTTCGGGATGAGGCCCGGCTGGCCGGGCTGATCGCGGAAGGCACTCGTGGCCCCGCGCTCTATGATTTCACGGCCGCCGATGGAATCCGGCACCAGGTCTGGCGCATCGCCGATCCCGTGCCCTGGGTCGACGCGTTCACCGCGGTGCCGGTGGCCTACGTGGCCGATGGCCATCACCGCTGCGCCAGCGCCTGGCGGGCCGGGCAGGAGCTCCGCTCAACTGCTGTGGGCGAGGACGGAGCCGAGTACGAGTGGTTTCTGGCCACCCTGTTCCCCGCCAGCCAGCTGCGGATTCTGCCGTATCACCGCGTGGTGCGTGACCTGAACCGGCTCTCGCCGGAGCAGTTTCTGGCTCGCCTGGGAGAGGTGGGCCGGGTGGAGCAGGCGCCCCAGGCCGACCCGGCCGCGCCGGGTACCATCGGGTTCTTCCTGGCCGGCCGCTGGTATCACCTGACCCTGCCGCCCAATTCGATCGACCGGAGCGATCCGATTCGGTCGCTCGACGCCGCGCTCCTGGAGGAGCGGGTGCTGGGCCCCATCCTCGACATCGGCGACATCCGGACCGACAAGCGGATCGACTTCGTGGGAGGCATCCGGGGCACGGCCGAACTGGAGCGGCGGGTGAATTCCGGGGAAATGGCGCTTGCCGTCGCACTCTATCCGGTGACCGTCGAGCAGTTGATGGCGGTTTCCGACGCCGGCGCCATCATGCCGCCCAAGACCACCTGGTTCGAGCCCAAGCTGCGAAGCGGCCTGTTCGTGCATACGCTGGACTCACCGATCCCCAGTCACCAGTCGCTGACACCAGTGCGGGGCAACGTCTAGCAGAACGAACCTGTCGGGTGTGCTGTTATCGGCTAACGGCTAACCGCTAACGGCTAACTCTGGAAGGTGCCTAACGGCCTATGGGAATGATGAAAGTTCTGGTAGCGGACAAATTCGAAAAAGTCGGCATCGACGGGCTGCGGGAGCTCAACTGCAACGTGCTCTACGAACCCGATCTCGGAGCCAACGCCCTGCCCGAGGCGGTCCGGGTCTTCGACCCCAAGATCCTCATCGTGCGGGGCAAGAAAGTCGGATCCTCCACCCTCGAAGCCGGTGGCAGTCTCGGGTTGGTGATCCGGGCCGGCGCCGGCATCGATACCATCGACGTCGAAGCCGCCTCCCGGCTCGGAGTCTTCGTCTCCAACTGTCCCGGCAAGAACAGCATCGCGGTGGCGGAGCTCGTGATGGGGCTCATTCTCTGCTGCGACCGCCGGATCCCGGACCAGGTGGCGGATCTGCGCCGCGGGGTATGGAACAAAGGGGAATACTCGAAGGCCCGCGGGCTCCACGGGCGCACGCTCGGCATCGTCGGCCTCGGTCAGATCGGCCGGGAAGTGGCCCGCCGGGCCCAGTCGTTCGGGCTCCGGGTGGTGGCGTGGTCCCGCCAGCTCACCATTGAAGACGCCACCCGGATGGCGATCGGCTATTGCCAGACGCCGCTCGAAGTCGTCCGGCAGAGCGACGTCGTGACGATCAACGTCGCCGCCACCGCCGAGACCCGCCAGCTGGTCAACCGTGAGTTCCTGGCGGCGATGCGGCCGGGGGCCTACCTGATCAACACCGCCCGCGGTACCGTGGTGGACGAGGCCGCGCTGGCGGAAGCGGTGAAGGAGAAGGGCATCCGGGTGGGGCTCGATGTCTATCAGGATGAGCCCTCGGGCGGCGCCGGCGAGTTTCATCCGTCGCTGGTGGATCTGCCGGGCATCTTCGGCACCCACCATGTCGGGGCCTCGACCGATCAGGCCCAGGTGGCCATTGCCCACGAAGTGATCCGGATCGTCCAGGAGTACCAGGCGACCGGCGGAGTCCCCAACTGCGTCAACCGGCTGGCGAAAAGCTCGGCGACCCATGTGCTCTCGATCCGCCACCAGAACCGGCCCGGCGTGCTGGCGCACGTCTTCACGGTCCTGAGCCGGTCCGAGATCAATGTCGAAGAAGTCGAGAACATCATTTACCACGGCGCCCAGGCCACCCTGGCGCGGATTCACCTCTCCCAGGAACCGACCGCTGAAGCCATGCAGGAGATACGGAATGGAAACCCGCACATTCTCAATGCCGAAGTCCGCCCCATCGATTGAGCCCTCCGGCTCAGGCCGCATCTGGAACTTCAGTGCCGGGCCGGCCTGTCTGCCGGAGCCGGTGCTGCGCCAGGCCCAGGAGGACATCTGGAACGTCCGCGGAAGCGGGATCGGCATTGCCGAGCACAGCCATCGCGGCAAGGTCTACGAGGCCATCAATGCCGAGGCCGAGGCCCGCTGCCGCGAGCTGGCCCGCATTCCCTCGAACTACAAGGTCCTGTTCCTCCAGGGCGGCGCCTCACTCCAGTTCGCCATGGTCCCGATGAACCTGCTGCCGGCCGGAAGGGTAGCCGATTACATCATCACCGGGGTCTGGTCTCAGAAGGCGATCAAGGAAGCGAAGCAGATTGGAGCGGTCCACCCGGTCTTCGACGGTGCAGCCGAGCAGTACCGCCGCATCCCTGCGGCCGGTGAGCTCTCCTGGTCGGCGGACCCGGCCTACGTCCATCTCACTACCAACAACACCATCTACGGCACCCAGTGGCGCTCGGAGCCGCCCCTGCCGGGTACCGCGCCGCTGGTGGCCGACACGTCGAGCGACATGTTCAGCCGGCCGATCGACGTGTCGAAGTATGGTCT
>DASTEX010000301.1:0-2212 GCA_035709185.1 Gemmatimonadales bacterium | reverse complement strand
GAATGCCGTTGGCATCCACGAACGATTTGAGGTGGGCTACTTCCGCGCTGGATTGCGGCCCGATGATGAGCTGCACGCCCCGCCGCCGCAACAGCCTCGCCTTCTCGAGCGCCAGCGCCGGCTCGAGCCGGGTGTCCTCGATCAGAACGGTGAAACGGATGCCGGCCGCATTCCCCTTGAGGTAACGGTTGACGTCATCCACCGCCAGTTCCATCGCCGCCTTCAGCGTCTGCGCCTGGGTGGACCAGCTCCCGGACAGGGGGAACAGACCACCGAGGGGAACCACCCGCTCGCGCTGCTGGGCGGCCGCCGGCTGCGAAAAACCAAGGGCCACGGCAGCAAACAGCAGGGCTGCAGTGGCCCGAAGCGCGCCGGTTCGGCTCGCTTGCCGAATATTTTTCACGGGATACATGAATCCCTCCTGGAGAGGTACTTGTCCCAGCGAAGGAAAGGTATCCGGCGGCTGTGAAAGCAGCGTGAACGGGGCGAGAATCTCTCTACGGCCGATCGCGCTATGCGCCGAGCCGCTTCATTGCCGTCTCACACTTCGTGGCGCCATCGGGTCATCCCGGCAATCAGCGATCGAAGACGTCTCCGATCGAGTCGATGCCGGCTCCGAGGGATTGCAGCAGGATGCCAACGAGACTGAGCGTCACCACCAACGCCACGACCGACTTCCAGGTCCGGCGCACCGTCCCCTTGAGCCAGTGTCCCTTCGTCAGGTGACGAAGGTGGCGGTACGCCGTCCCGGCAATGACCGCGTCTACCAGGACCTCGGCCAGCAGCGATGGGGCGGCGACAATGACCGAGATAGTCCCGACCAACCCCGCAATAACGAATGCAACCGCCACGATCGCCAACACAACCACGCCAAGCTCATCCAGGTCGGCTGCGGCCTCGATCCCTCCGATGTCCGGAGCGGTACTCAGTTCCGGCAGTGAGCCGGACCCGCCAACAGGGTCAATGCTGCCCCCGGCGCCACCACCACTGAAGCCACCACCACCGCCGAAGGAGATTGTCGGTTCCACCGGCGCCCAGTCCCCTCCGGCGGAAACTCCGGCATCGACCGGATCAGGCAAGTCGAGCTGGAGATCCGTTCGGCGAACCGCCAGCCAGACCCGGATTCCGACAAGAAAGGCGCCGTATCCAACGAGGACCGCAAGGGGGTAGCGCAGCCCCATCGACTGCATTCCAGCCTGGAGCAGCCCATAGGATGTGAGGAACCCCGACAAGCCGGCCGCGCTCAGGATAACGAACATGGCGAAGCGAGGGCTCTCCTCCTCCGTCAGTCGCTGGGCCACCGCTCGGGTGAGCCGGCGCCGCTGCTGCCTGACGAGCCCGGGGACCCGCTGTCGCTTGCTCGTCACTGAGTCATTCGCTCGCCACCCTCGCGCTGGAAGGAAGGCCACCCAACCTAGGATCTGCCTGGCTCGGCCTGCGACGGCGCGCGATCCCGGGCCTGGGTCAGCAGCCGCTCCGCAAAGTCGATCCGTTCATGGAGCTCGGCGATCTGGTTGGCCTGGCTGGCCAGCAGGGCCTGGGTGTCTTCCAGCACCACCGCCTGCTGTTCCAGTTGTTCCTGCAGCCGGTTGAGTTCACCGCCCGCGGAACCGCGCCCCAGCCGGATCGCCCACCAGCCGAAGCCCACTGCCAGCACAGCATGGAGCAGGGCATGGGGGGGGTCGCTCACTCGCATCGCAAAAAAGATTCCGCCCACGTTCACCGCGCTCAGGATCCACGCGATCGGGCGCCAGATGGCAGGTTTGAAGGTCATGCCGGCGTCCTTTCATGGAGGAGCTGCATCGGCCGCCCCCCTTTCAAGCGGGTGGAGTCTGCGCTACCCGGGCCGGCTCAATACCACGTGAGTGGCGGCCGCTGTCGGCACCTGCTCGGTGCACCGGTACCCGAGCGCCGGCAGGTCGAGCCCGGCAAACAGATGCTCACCCGAGCCGAGCAGCACCGGGGCCACTGCAATATGCATCTCATCCACCAGACGCGCCTCGAGGTACTGTCGCAGGGTTGAAACGCCGCCGCCGAGCCGGATGTCCTTCCCGCCAGCGGCGGCGCGTGCTTCCCTCAGGGCGTCGTGGATTCCACCGGTAATGAACCGGAACTCGGTGCCGCCCTCCATCCGCAACGGCGGGCGCCAATGGTGGGTCAGCACGAACACCGGCGTGTGGTACGGCGGGTTCTCTCCCCACCAGCCGCGCCA
>DASTEX010000300.1:0-4181 GCA_035709185.1 Gemmatimonadales bacterium | reverse complement strand
CAGGCGATAGGTCGGAAAAGTCGGAGGGCCGGAAAAGGCGGAAGACGCTGGTCGCCAGGCTTCCGACCTTTCCGCCCTTTCCGCCTTTTCCGCCTATTTGGGTGCCGCCGGCGTCTTGCACCCCGTCGTCTGCCTGGTGTCCGCCAGCTGCGTGATCTTCCATCCGTCCGACAGCCGAGCCAGCTGGAAGGCATCGATCCCGCAATGACTCCACTTGTCGCCCGCCAGGAAGTCGTACTTCACCCAGACGGTGGCCAGTCGGCCGTCGATCCGCACCTCCGGATCGTAGATCCGCTCATCCCATGGCGGTGTGGGCTCGCGGCCGACCGCCCGGGCAAAATCTTCCGGTTTCAAGTACCGGATCGACACGGCTCCGTCGCGTTCCATGGTCGCGGCCAGACGGGCCTCGGGGGCAAACACCGCCAGCACCATCACTGAGTCCCGCTTCCGCATCCCATCGAACAGCTGCACGATCGGTTTCATCACTTCCTCCCGCTCGGCGGGAGTCTGCGCCACCAGCGGCGGAGTCAGGAGGACCAACGCCAGACCAGCACAACGATTGATCACGAGCCCCTCCAGGGATCTAACTGAGAAAGGACTTTGGACTTAGGACTTAGGATTCAAGACTGTCGTACCCGCCCGGACCTCGGTTCGTATTGGCCGGGGATGGGCGGGGGGACTTAGTCCTAAGTCCTGAGTCCTAAGTCCTAATAAGTCCTTACCAGTACTGCCATTTCCCGGACAGGAGAACATACGTGGAGAGACCGGCATTGGTTACCGCGTGGGCCAGGATGCAGTCGCCCAGGCTCCGGGTTCGCATCATCCACCAGTTGTAGATCACCCCCGCAACCAGGCCTACCTCCCACCAGGAGCCGTGCTCGCTGGCGAACAGCAGGGCGGTGATCCAGAACACGAACGGGGTGTACGTCCCCAGCGGTATGCGTTCAAAGGCGGGATCAATGGCCACCCGGGGAAGCCAGCCGCGCCAGAAGAGCTCTTCGATGACCGGCACCAGGACCGCCGCCCGGATGAATCGGAGCACGATCGCCAGGGGATCGGTTCGCCCCGCTTCCGGGAAGCCGCTTTCGGGCCGGCCCACGATGTCGTTGCTGAAGAGGACCGACTCGCGCCAGCCGGGGATCAGCAGGTCGGGCCCGATCCAGATCAGAAAGACGGCTACCCCGATACCAACGCTGGCGATCCCGGACCGGACCCGGAGATCGAGCACCGGCCGCGAGACCGCGAGCACCACGCCACCCACCAGCACCAGCCGGACCGCCTGATCGACCGCCGGCGCCAGCCCCAGCTTCGGCATGACGGCCAGCAGGACCATGAAAACGGCGAAGGGAAGGACCCAGGGGACATGGGCGGACAGACGGGCAAGCGGGCGAGCGGGCTGCTCGCCGCCCGAATCGGGTGCGTTAGTCAAGAATTACCGTCCGCCAGCCCGCCTGCCCGCCTACCCACTCAGAAGCTGTACTGCAGCTTGGTCAGCACCACCCGGCCCAATTGGGGAATCCCGGCGAAGGTGGCGTAGTTCTCGTTGAACAGGTTCTGCACGCTGATCGCCGCCAGCAAGCCGAAGCGGAACCGGTATGCCGCCTGGAGATCCACCGTGGTCCAGCTTGGCAGGGACTCCCGGGTGCCGTCCGAACGAAGCGGAGTCAGGTAGACGCCGGAGTTGACCGGGAATCCCTTGACGTACTTCACGCCGGCGTCGGCGCTGAAGCCGGTCACTCCTTCGCGATAGCGGCCATTGAGCGAGAACTTGTGGGAGCTGGCGTTCAGCGCCACGTCGGTAGGGCCATCGGCCTCCTGGGCGCTGAAGAAGTCATCGCTCACCCAGGACCAGGTGCCGCCAATCGAGAAGCGGTTGGTCAGCAGATAGTCGAACGCGAGGTCGGCGCCCCAGAGGTCCACGTCACCGAAATTCCGGTAGGTCAGGAAGAGATCGGCCGAATCGTTGAGCGGGCTGTCAGGCACGACCGTGCCGAGCGGTACCCCGGGAAAGACCGGACTGCCCGGGCTGCCGGCCATGCCCGCAACGATCGCCTTGGTCAGGATGGCGGCGTTCTGGGCGCCGATGGCAGGAGTAATGGCCGTGATGAACGCCTGCCACTGCGGGCTGTTCTGGAAGTACACGTCGGTGGTGGTCGAATCGAGGAAGACGTTGGGCGACTCCACGATCAGCGGCCCCACGAAGTTCTTCTTCTGCTCGTACCAGAGGTTGCCGGCCAGACGGAGCCGCTGGTTGATCAGCCCCTGATAACCGGCCTCCAGCACGTTACTGATCTCCACCCGCATCGGATCGATATCGGTGACCGCACCGGGATCCTTGGTATTGAACACCCCCGCCGTAGGATTGAGGGTCCGGAGGGCGGTGGTGATGTCGAGCGGGGTCGGCTGGGTCATCGACCGGAGCGCCGCTTCAATGCCTGGAATCAGCGGCTGCATCTCGGGCGGAAGGCGCTGCGGCAGCTGCGCGATGACGACTTCGCGGGCCACGACCCAGAAGGGCGCCGCCTGCGCCGGCACGGCATCGGTCGGCGCACCGGGCCAGGGCGAACGCATACAGAGGTTGTCGACCCCGCCCGCGCCACAGTAACCCCGGAAGTGGAATCCGGTCTCGGGGACGCCCAGCGCCCGGATGTCGAACGGGGTTCCCGGCAGGCCGCCCGCGACGATATCGAGGAAGAGGTTGTTGTTGCTGGGCGTGGAGAAGGCGCGGTTGTAGGTGAAGCGGAGCGTCTGGTCCTCACCCGGACGCCACACCAGCGCCGCCCGGGGAGACAGATTCAGATCCTTGCTGCCGTCGGGGTCCTTGAGCCGGTTGTGATAGTCGAGCCGGAGCGCCAGGACCACGTCGAACACCGGCGAGAGCCGCGTGGTGCTGTGGAGGTATCCGCCGATTTCCTTGATCGTGTCGTCGTCCTCGTTCCGGCCGTTGATGGTGCCATCGGTCCGGGCGTCGGTATAGGTATAGTCGGCGCCGTACAGGAAGGTTTGCCGCTCGCCGAGATCGACGCCGTGCTGGGCCTGGAAGCCCCAGACCCGCGAATTGTCGCTGATGGGACTGCCATCCCGGAACAGGAAGGTATCGCCCGCGTTGCTGAAGTTGCCGAAGGCCTGGAGGAACAGCCGGTCATAGCGGAAGCGCACCTGGCCGAACGAATAGCGCCAGTCGCGGGCCTGGGCCGCGCCGATTCCGGTATACTCGATCAGGTTCGAGGCATTGGCCATGCCCGCGGCCAGGATGAGCTGGGTCCGGTCCGACGGCAGAATGTCCACCCGGGCATCGAGGTTGTACTTCTCCAGATCGAAATCCCGGCACCCAGTCTCGGTATTACAGATCGAGGGATCCACGACGCCGGGGAGGCTGATCGGTTCGGCCGCATCGCGGGAATGCCACTCCTCGCCCTTCAGATATTCGCCCGAGATCTTGAAGCCAAAGCGCTCCCCGACCACCCCGGCATGCCGCGCCCCCACCCGCCAGATCGGCTGGGCATTATCGAACGAATTGCCGGCGGCATCGCGCGAGCCCGACCGGAAGCCGGATTCGAAGGACAGCGAGGTCCCTCGCGAATTGAAGGGAGAGCGGGTGGTGAGCGCGAGCACGCCCTTGGCCGAGTTGGGTCCGTAGAGCGCGGCGCCCGGCCCGAGCACGAACTCCACCTGCTCGATGTCCTGGTTGGTCGGGGTGAAGAAGGCCGGGACGTTCACCCGCAGCGACGGCACCGCCGCATACCGGTTGTCCACCAGCATCAGCGTGGCGCCGGAGAAGATGTTGTTGAAGCCGCGGGCCACCACGTTGGACTGGGTGAGGCCGGCTTGCGAGATGTCCACTCCGGGGAGCGCCCGCAGGTGATCGGTCACCGTGAGCGCGGGCCGTTCCTCCACCTCGGTCTGCATCACCACGGCCACGGCCGCGGGGGCCTCGGTCTGCTTCTCGGGAACGCCGCGAGTGGCGGAGACCACGATGGGCACCAGCTCGATCACCGACCTCGACAGGGCGGCGTCGAGCGAGCTCATGGCGCCCGCGCTGACCGTTACGGTCCGGACCTGCTCCTGATATCCGATGGAGGTGATGCTGATAGTGTAAGTACCGGGCCCGAGTGTCAGGCGATAGCGCCCCCCGGCGCCGGTCGTGGTGTTATGGATACCGCCGGTCGCGGTCCGGGCGA
>DASTEX010000299.1:0-2147 GCA_035709185.1 Gemmatimonadales bacterium | reverse complement strand
CGATTTGCGGTGGCGACGTTCTGCAACCTGACGACCGCGGGCCCTGACTCGCTGGCCCGGAAAGTGGCCGCGATCTACCTCGGCGACCGGATGCAACCCGACACCGCGGCGGCCTGGGTCGAAGCGCTGGAGAAGGAACCGCGGGCCGAGTCGTCCGGGGGCAATCTGCGGAGCCTGGCGGGTGTCTGGCGCAACGTCGAGCGCGGTGAGGTGCGCCGGACGCGGATGAAGGGCGACACCCTCTTTGCGGTCGGACTCAGCCAGACGGCCTACGTACCGCTGGGCGGAGGCCGCTTCCGGGTCGGGCAGGGGACCGAGGTGAAGTTCGAGGGAACGGGCTCCAACGGCTCACCCCCCACCCGGATGATGGTTCGCACGACTGCGGGCACCGTGACGTTCACCCGGGCGGATACCGTCGCCCTCGACAGCGCAAAGCTGGCCGAGTATGCCGGCGACTATCGAAGCGACGAAGTGGAGGTGACGCACAGCTGGAAGGTGGAGAAAGGGCAGCTGGTGGTGTACGCGGGCTACCGGCGTCTCGGCGTCCTGGAGCCAAGCTACCAGGACGGCTTCACGCGGGAGGGAAGCGTCATCGATGTGGTGCGGGATGGCCGGGGCCGGATTACCGGGTTCGTGGTGGAGGCCGGCCGGGTACGGCACCTGCGATTTACTCGGCTGCGCTAGTGGCCTGCACCTGACGCCTCGGGCGCGGATGGCGGGGTACATCCGCCCCGCTGCAGGAAGGCAGCCGCGGCGGGAGGCAGCGCTCACTGCAATCTCACCGACCCTTCACGATGGCCTCACGCGCTCGAGAGTAGTCTGTCTCCGGTGCGACCGCGACCCGGAGGGAACATGACTGAGCGGCTTTCCGCTGATAATCGGCTCCGCGGGCTCCGCGTGCTGGTGGGGAATACGCCGCTGATCGCCGTGGAGTTCTCGGTGTACGGTGGGAAGCCCCGCCGAGTCTATGCCAAGGCCGAGAGCCTGAACCTGACCGGCAGCATCAAGGACCGCATGGCGCTGCACATCCTGCGGCGCGCCCTGGAGTCGGGCGACCTCCGGCCCGGCGGCCTGATCGTCGAGGCGACCAGCGGCAACACCGGGATCTCGTTCTGCGCTCTGGGCCGCGCCCTGGGCCATCCGGTGACCATCTTCATGCCCGATTGGATGAGTCCCGAACGGATCGCGCTGCTCCGCTCCTTCGGCGCGACCGTCCGGCTGGTAACGAAAGAGGAAGGGGGATTCCTCGGGTCGATTGCCCTGGCCGAGGAGTGCGCCGCCACCACCCCCGGGGCCTTCCTCCCCCGCCAGTTCGCCAACGAAGAGAACTCCGAAGCCCACTTCCGGACCACGGGGCCGGAGATCCGGGCCCAACTCGGTCACGAGGGGCTCGACCCCGACGCCTTCGTGGCCGGGGTCGGCACCGGCGGGACGATCATGGGCGCCGGGCGGTTTCTGCGGGAGATGCGGCCGTCCATCCGGCTGCATCCGGTGGAGCCGGCCAATTCACCAACGCTCTCCACCGGGCACAAGGTGGGCCGACACCGGATCCAGGGCATCAGTGACGAGTTCATTCCTGCCATCGTGCACCTCGACCAGCTCAACCGGGTCATCGCCGTGGACGACGGGGACGCGATCCTGATGGCGCAGAAGCTGGCGGCCGAGCTGGGGCTCGCCGTGGGGATCTCGAGCGGGGCCAATTTTCTGGCCGCGATCGAGGCCCAGGACCACCTTGGCGCGGAGGCGGTGGTCGTGACGGTGTTCCCCGACTCCAACAAGAAGTACCTGAGCACCGATCTCCTGCGCGAGGAACCGGTGAAGCCGGCCCATCGGTCGCCTCACGTCCGGCTGCTCGGGTTCAGGGCCATCAACCGCGTCTGCGCCGTCTGCTTCGATCCGGCTGATCCGGCCAGCGCGCCGGCCGGGTTCTTTTCGCTGCAGCCGGGCAGGCAGTGAGTCTCGCTTCGCCACCCAGCTCGAAGGCCGCTGAGTCTGCCGCGGTCATTGCCGCGATTCACCGTGGAAGGCTCGATCCCGCGCAGCCGCGACAGCGGTCCAGCGGGTAGAGGAAGCACTCGATGTTGCGGAGCCTCGACTGGGCCCCGTTCCTCCGCTCGGGGGGACGCGGAGCCCTTCCCCCCGCTGAG
>DASTEX010000298.1:0-10940 GCA_035709185.1 Gemmatimonadales bacterium | reverse complement strand
GAAAAGACAGAAGGCATGGGGGTAAGGGTGTCGGCGCTCATACCACTGGTTACGGCCCGGTCGGCGATGGGGTTTCATATTGAGGCGCGAACGTTCGCAGTGCAAGGGGTCAGCTTGTTGACTGAACAGTCAGTACAATCGATCTTACTCCTGTCCTCTTTGATGGAGTCGGAAGTGCCAGTCACTCATGACCTCCAAGCCAGCCGGAAGATCCTTGAAGCAGCAAGAGATACGATCCTGTCCCGTGGGCTGACCAGGTGGACAATCGATCAGGTTGCCGACCAGGCCAAGTGCGCCAAGGGGCTGGTCCTCTACCACCACCACAACAAGCTCACGTTGCTCCTGGCGGTGGCAGACTTGGTCCGGCAGGAACGAGTTGAGGCCCGGGTGGGGGCCTTTTTGGTCCCCGGAGCGCCCGGGCTGGACCGGCTCTGGGAAACCCTGCTGGCCGACTGCGAGTCCGGCGGGTCCGCCCTCTGGCTCAGTCTCGTGGCTAACGCGGACTCCCGGGCGACGGCTTCACTCACGGAGCCCGACCGGATTCGCTTTTCGGCGGCGGCTGTCACCGCCCTCGACCTGCCGGGCGACCGGCCCGGTCTCACTGAAATGCTGGATTCGCTGCTCGGCGTCGAGCTGGCGCTGATTCAGGGACAGCCGCTCGCGGACGTCCGGGAGAGCTTCGACCGCTACTGGCTGGGGGTGATCACTTCCGGACCTTGAGCAGGACATCCCCCCCGGTCCCTCTGCCTCCGGTCTCGGCCTGGAGCGAGAACCGGCTCGACAACACGTATCGCAGCCGCAGCGTTCCCACCGGATCGAACAGCCCTATGCCGTAGCTGACGTACAGGTTTGGACGGAGATAACGGCCCAGCACGATGGACGCGTCCTGAAGGTCACCTTCGGTGTCGAACTGCAGCTGATCCAGACCGATGTCGCGACCCAGGGCGCCGAGAAGCTGATTGCCGCCGCTCAGCCCCAACGCGTTGAGGGCCTTGCTGACCAGGGTACCGCTCGACCCGGCCCCGCCGGTCGGACCGCCGGTGACGATGTGGGACAGCACCTGAGCCTGCGACATCGGCTCATCGGAGAACAGCCTGACGTCCGGCTCTTTCAGGGTCCCTCCCATGGCAATGCCGACTTCCACGCTGTCGCCGGCCATGCGGGTCGCCCGGATGTTGAGCGCGGGATTATCGAGCGGCCCGGCAAACCGGATCTGGCCATCCTCGATGGTGAGGTCCTGGCCATAGGCCATGTAGTGGCCTTCCTCGATCACCAGGCTTCCGGTCCCCCGCGGCGGCCGGTCAGGACGCTGGGTGATCACCAGGTTACCGCCCAGCTCCGCGTCGAAGTTGAAGCCGCTGAACGAGACACTGTCACCCAGCACGACGCGGACGGCGACTGAAACGGGCCGCTCCCGGCGCTGCCTCCCGGCACGGTTCACCAGAATCACATCGTCCGACGGCTTGATGGTGGCGACCGGCAGCTCAGTCAACTGAATCCGGGCGAGGGGAACGTCGACTCTTCCGCTGAGGGCGATCGTATCCTCCGCGAGGCGGACGTCGAGCCGGGGTGTAATCACGGCCTGGACCTCTCCGTTATTGGCAGCGAGGAAGTTTTCCCCCCGGAGCTCGAACCGTCCCGGATTGGCCGACGTGGGCTGTACCGGCGTCGTGCCCTTGACCGCGATTTGCCCTCCCCCCGAGCGGACTGTGCCGTTCACACTGATCTCACCCTGCTGGTCGCCCCGCGCGGTCAGGTTGATTTCGCTCAGTGTGATGCCCACGCGGGGCAGCCGCACCGCCACGTGCTCCAGCTCGGTCCCGCCCACCAGGCGGGACTGCCCCAGCGTCCCGGTGACCCGGGCGCTGACCGTCATCGCTCCCGCGGCGCTGTCCACCCTGCCCACGAAGGCCGGCAGGAAGGCGAAATCATCCACCTGTCCTTCGATCGTCGCCTCTACCGGCTGGGGCGCGAGGGACCGCCCGATCCTGGTATAGCCGGGCAGCGTGGCCCGGCCGCTCATGTGGGCCACGGTCGAATCCCGCTCCGAGGCGAGGGTCACATCGAGCGCGCCGCGCACTCCATCGGGTCCGGCCCGCAGATCGAGCGCCGTTTCCCGGAGGAAGACTTCGCTGGTGGTGTCGGCGTTGACGTACGCCAGCCTGACATTCTCCGGAACCAGCCGCAGGTGACCCCGGATGGTGCTGTCACGCGCGACGGTCACATCCAGATCACCGGTCAGGCCGCCGTGCACCACCGATCGCGTGGCCGTTCGCAGCACGGCATTCTGCACTTCGAGCCGCCCCTTGAGGTTGGGCATGCCTAACGTACCGCTGCCGGTCAGGGTCAGCCGGATGGTGCCGCCCAGGCTGTCCATCGTCATGGCCAGCGGCTGCGCGGCGCCGAGGTCGGCCACGTTGGCGGTGAGCTGGAGCGACAGGGGCTGCGAGCTGAGCCGCTGCCCCATTCTCGTATATCGCGGCAGCCGGAGCTCGGCGTCCACACCCACGAGGGAATCCCCCGCCTGATTCCGCAGCGTCAGATCGATGGTTCCCCGCAGGCCGTCGGTTCCCGCGGTTACCGCCACGCCACCGCTGTCCATCATGAAGCGCTCGATCAGACGGTTGGCCTGCTGATACTCCAACTGAAGAGCGGTGGGCGTGAGACGGATCCGACCCTGGAGCGACCGGTCGGGACCAATCCGGACATCGGCGGCGAGTTCCACAGCGCCAGTCAACCGTCTCCGGTGCCGGAAGCGGGCCAGGATGGAATCGACCGTGAGCGAGCCCACCACATGAGGCGCTGCCAGCGTGCCGCTGCCGTCGATATCCAGCTTCGCGGCGCCTCGGAGCGAATCCACCGCGGGGAAGAGCGGAGTCAGCATAGCGAGGTTCTCGAGCTGACCCTGGACCTTCGCGAGCATGCGCTGGGACCGGCCGGGACGCCCGGCCCAATAACCGGGAAGGGACATCCGACCGGTCAGTGTCGCGGTCTCGCCGGCGCTGTCCAGCACCTCGGCCTCGAGCGTGGCCACCATGCCGGCGCTGGTGTTTCTCGCCTCCAGTCGCGCGCCCGCCACGCCGCTGAGGCCGGTAAAGCCATAACGCGGAGCGATCCGGGCCAGTCCCATCTCATCGAGGGTCGCCAGCACGTGCCAATTGCGGGCACTTCGCCAGTCGACTTCGGCGCAGGCCTGGCCGGAAACGCTATCACCCGCCACGCATAACCGTTCTAGCCGGGCAGTGCCGGGCGAAAGTGCGAGCCTCACCGGCTGGACCAGGCTCCAGTCCTCGCCTGGGGTCACGAAGGCCAGGTCCTGCAGCTGTCCCAGCCATTGCCGGCCGCGGCGGCCTCCCTCGAGCCCCAGCCTGACGGTATCGCCGGGGTACGAAGCGACAATGTCGAGCGTATGCCGGGTGGTAACACCCCGAAGCGCAACCGTGAGTCGCTCATATGCACGAGTCAGAATCTCGGTGCTGTCCAGTCGCAGGTCGGCGAACGTACGGCCCCCGCTCGACAGATCGATGTCGACTCTCCCGCTGACCCGCTCGGCGCTGCTCCCGGCGTACGCGACACCGCGTCCGGTCAGATTGGCTTCAATCCGGGGAACCTGCATGGTCCCGCGAACCCGTCCCTCGGCATCGAGGCGGCCCCTGGCGCCGGCCACGAAGCCCGCCAGGTTGGCGACCTCTACGTCGTATTTCAGGTCGATCCGGTTTCCGACCCGGCCGGCGGCGCGGATGCGAGCGGAGCCCCATTGAACATCGCCCTCCGCGTGCTCGAATCGGGGGCCGGTGAAGCTGACTACCGCCTGTCCGCTGATCGGATGACCGCGGATGATGCCGTTCATGGAGTCGACCTGGAACCGGCCCACCGGGCCGGCGCTGTCGATCCGGCCGGTGGTATTCCCGTCCACGTGAACCATTCCCGGGACCATGGCGGGATCCGGCAGGAACCTCCAAGGTTCGAGGCTGTCGATGGCAACGTTGAGGTCCCACTCCACCATCGGCCACCAGGTGAGGGTCCCATTCGCCATGAACCGGCCGCCGGCCATGCGGGCATAACTGGTCGAGTCCAGGCGGGCCCCCTCGAGATCGCCCTGGCCGGCAATCGCGATGTTGCTGGTATCGATGGTGGGAAGCATTGCGATCCCCTGGACCGAGAACCGGTAGTCATCGAGTGAACCGGCCAGGGTCAGGACTCCATCCGCGAATCCCAGGTCACCCGGACCGTCCACCTCGAACCCGATGACCCTGCCCTCTTCGATTTCGACACGCAGGGGCGGCCGGGGGCGCTCACGGCGGGCCCGCGCGGTGCCGGCCGTGTCGGGCGGCGCCGAATCGGGCAGTATCACCCGCATGCCGGTGACGTGCACCTGCTGGAACACCACCTGACCGTCGAGCAGCGAGCGGGTCCGGAGGTCCACCATCGCGGAATCGATCTCCGCACTGAGCCCGCCCGAGCGATATTGGATTCCGTAGAGGTAGAGCGGCCCGCGAAGCCGGCCGCGGATGCCGGCGATCTGAAGCCCTTCAGGTGACTTGCCGAGCGCAAAGGCCAGGGCCCGCCGGGACGCGGACTCGGTGTTGAGCGCCCACCAGGCGACCCCGACGATCAGCAGCACCAGCAGGCCGATGCCGATCACGAGCCCGAGCAGAAAGCGCCGCACGCTCACAGGTCGGGCCCTACCGACACGTGAAGCCGGAATTTCTTGTCGGACGACAGAGGGAACGCCGCGTCGAGCCGGATGATTCCGATGGGCGGGAAGAACCGGATGCCCACTCCCACGCTGCGTTCGAGTTCGGAGAACGAGAACCGGTCCATCGCGTTACCCGCATCGGTGAATACCGCGAACCCCCACCGCGGCACCGGCCAGAAGTCGGCTTCGAGGCTCCCGGTCACCAGGGAGCGCCCGCCTATGCGACCCCTGCCGAGCGAATCCTCCGGCGCCAGGTGCTGATAACCGAACCCGCGAACCGACTGGTCGCCGCCGGCGAAATAGCGGAGGGAGGGTGGCAGGTTCCGGAATTCGCTGGTGAAGACCCGTCCCAGGTCCAGGCGTGACAGTAGCCGCATGTTGTTGGTGACGGCGAAAACCACCTTGGCGTTGGCTTCGAGCTGAGTGAACGACGTGCCAGCCTGGGCTTTCAGCCGCGTCCGGATACCGCGACGAATGAACGTACGATCGTCCGCCCGGGTCCGTTCCCAGCTGCCGCCTACAATCATCAGGCTGGACACGCCGGTGTCGGGACCGACCGTGAACGACTCCCGCTGCCAACCGAGCGAGAGGGTCTCACGGAAGCCGAGCCGCCGCCGGTTCACTCGTGAGCCGACGCTCACGATGTTCGAGGTGCTGGTCTCCAGTACTCGGCGGGCATACCCGCCGAGCAGGGTGAGCGCGTCGTGCTTGCCCAGGAACACCGGCTTGGTGTACTGAACCGAGGCGTCCTGCTGGATCATCGAGAGGGTGATGTCGGCCCGCGCATGGTGGCCACTCCGCGTCACCCAGCGCCACAGTCCGGCCGCGCGGCCGCGCGGTCCGGTATCGGTGCCGTAGCCGGCGCCGAGCTCGTAGTCGATCCGGTTGCGCGGGGCGAGCGAGACGCGAATGGGCACCTCCAGTCCCTGCGCGCTGTCCCTGCGGGGCAGAATCTCCACCCGGCTGAAATAGGGATCTTCGGCCAGCAGGGTCTGCATCATCAGAATCCGGTCCTGGCGCCAGGGATCACCCTGCTTGAACGGAATCCGGGTGGCGAGGAACTCGTCGTCCAGGATGTCCTGGTCGAACCAGACGGGCCCGAAGTGAAACCGCTGGCCGGTGCGGAAATCGATCCGGATATCGGCCGTGCCGCGGTTGTCGTCCACGATCACGGCACTGGTATCGAAGTCGGCGTCGAGATAACCGCTGTCGCTCGCCACCACCAGCAGGTTGAGCTTGCCGTTCTCGTATAAAGTGTGGCGCAGCGGGTCGCCCACGCGCAGAGGAAACCCGGCTACCGCGTCGCGGAAGGCGGGAGCCTCGGCACCGGGACCGGTGAGGTCGATGTCAACCGTCCGGACCCGGACCTCGGGACCCGGCTCGATGATGTAGCGCGCGATCCATTCCTCGCCGCTCCGTTCCAGGTACTTCTCGATCCGGGGCTGGTAATAGCCGAACGGCTCAAGAGCGGTGGTGATATCTTCGTCGGCTCGCGAGTGGAGCCGTCCGATCTCGAAGCGCGACAGCGGTCCGTTATCGGCCGCGCGGGCCAGGGCCATCATCGCGCGGACGTTGCGGGCGACGTCGCCGTTGACCCCTTCGATCTGGACTTTGACTTTGGAATCCTGCCCCGCGGCGGGCAGCGCCATGAGGCTCAACGCCGTGAGACATGTTAGCCATCGCGAGATGGCACTGACGGCGCGACGACTCGCACCGCAGCGGGGGGAACGGCGGTGTGCGGGCATCCTGAGTGGGTGACGATGCGAAACAAACGTCAGGACACAGAGAGGCCGCTTTCGGGAGATTGTCGCCATGACGGTGCCGCTGGTGTTCCGGGTGCTCGGGGAATCCGTCCGAGGATGGTCGCGCGATAATGTCCCGCGCCTCGGCGCATCGATTGCCTACTACACCCTGTTCTCGCTGGCGCCGATCCTGGTGATCGCGATTGCGATCGCGGGCCTCCTGTTCGGTGAAGAGGCGGTGCGGGGCCAGATCGTGCACCAGGCCGATGACCTGCTGGGGCGGGAAGGAGCCGTCGCGTTGCAGGCGCTGCTGGAAGGCGCCAGCCGCGAGCGCGATGGCGGCACGGTCGCGCTGATCGGCACCATCACATTCCTGGTGGCGGCCACCGGTGCGTTCATGGAGCTCCAGCACGCCCTGAACACCATCTTCAAGGTCAAGCAGTCTCCCAAATCGAAGCTCAAGGAGTTCATCAAGGACCGGATACGCTCGTTCGGCCTGGTCGTCTCGATCGGGTTTCTGCTGCTGGTCTCGCTGCTGGTCAGCGCGGCCTTGACGGGGCTTTCGGACTGGATGCAGCGGACCACGGGGGACGGACTTTCGTTTGTATGGCAGATCGTGAACATCGTGATCTCGCTGGCGGTGATCACGGTTCTCTTCGCCCTCATTTACCGCTACCTGCCCGATGCCAGCCTCAACTGGCCCGACGTCTGGATGGGCGCCTTCATCACCAGTCTGTTGTTCATCGGCGGGAAGGAGCTGATCGGGCTCTACCTGGGGCGGAGCTCGGTGGCGTCGAGCTATGGGGCCGCGGGATCAGTGGTAGTGCTGCTGCTCTGGGTCTACTACGCGGCGCAGCTGGTGCTGCTCGGGGCGGAAATCACGAGAGTACGGGCGAAGCATCTCGGACGGGAGCCGCAGCCGCTGGGATTCGCCCGCCACAGTCCTGAAGCGCGGCCGACGACCGACTGACGGTCGGACGGTCAGACGGTCGGACGGTCAAACCGTCCGACCGTCCGGCAGGTCAGCGATTGAATCCTGGATGCTGGGCCGTCCCGCTCGCCACCGCGTTCACGTTCCGCCATACCTCGTCCAGCGTACGATACACTTCGGGGAGTACTTCCTGGTTGGCCGGCAGGCCGTCCTCCTGCAGGAAGTTGACCACCGCCGACGGGATCAGGTTGTGCAGCACCAGGACCGCCTCGGAGTAATCCCGCAGGTGGCGCAGCGCCACCTCGGCCACGGTGGGCTCGTCGAGCGAGCGGGCCGTGGTGTACAGCATGGTGTAGCCGATGCTGGCCAGGTTCATCGCGGTGAAGTCGTCTCGGAGGCTCTTGGGCAGCTTCTCGCTCCGGATCACGTTGATGGCCGCTCCCGCAATCCCGGCCAGGGTGGAGCCGGCCCGTTTCACCGTCTCGGCCAGACCCTTCCCCACCCCGCGGCGCTCGGTCAGGTCGTTCAGGTTCCGGATATGCTGCTCGCACAGGGAATGGATCCGCCGCAATTGGGCGATCACCTCGGGCCGCTCGTTCTCGTAGTCGCGCACCTGGGCACCGAGGGCCTTCTCGAAGTCGTCCTCCAGTGCCAGCATGTCGGTGATGTAGCTGTTTACGGCGTCCTTCACGTCTCTGGCCATCTTTCCCTCCTGTTGAGTCACCAGTCACGGGCTGGTCATCAGCCCACTTCACCATCACCCAATCTCTAACCTTCGGGGGGAGTTGACAGTCACATGTTCGGAACCGACCGGTCCAGCCGCATTAGGGTCTGACAACTCGCTCCAATGGTGAACAAGTCGGCGGTGGAATGGACGGGCGGACGACTGTCAGCCGACGACTGACAGCCGACAGCCGACAGCTAGATTGAAGAATGTTCCAGCGTTACGTAGCGATTGGAGACAGCTCCACCGAAGGGATGGACGATCCCGACGGCAACGGCGGCTATCGCGGCTGGGCCAACCGGCTGGCGGAGCATCTGGCCCGGGTGCAGGGATCGGTGCTGTACGCCAATCTCGGGGTTCGCGGCAAGAGGACCAGGGATATCCTGGAGGAACAGCTCGAGCCGGCGCTGGCCCTGCGGCCCGACCTGACCACCGTGTTCTCCGGTACCAACGACGTCGTGGCTCGGCGGTTCGACGCCGGCCAGGTCGGGCGGCAGATGCTTGAGATGCAGCGGGCCCTGATTGCGGGCGGCGCCACCGTGCTCACCTTCACGCTGCCGGACCTGGCGCCGGTCATGCCGCTGGCCAAACTGATCCGGTCGCGGGTGCTCGCCCTCAACGAAGCGCTGCGTCACGCCGCCCGGGAGAGCGGGGCAATCCTGGTGGATATGGCGCGGTATCCCGTCGCCACCGATCCCCGGCTCTGGAGCGGCGACCGGTTCCACGCCAACTCGCTGGGCCACGAGCGGATCGCCGCTGCGCTGGCCTGGGCGCTGAAGCTCCCGGAAACCGACGACTCCTGGTCCCGGCCGCTCCCGGGTTCTCCTCCCCGGGGCCGATTTGGCTGGCTTACCGCCGAACTGGCCTGGGGAAGAGATCACCTGTTGCCATGGATCTGGCGCCACCTGCGAGGGCGATCGTCGGGTGATGGCATCCGGCCGAAGCGACCGCAACTGCTGCCGCTGGCCGCACCTCTATCTGGCGATGTGATTGCGCATCAGCCTCAGCGGTGAAATCAGGTCCCCCTGGCCTCGTGGCGCGTGTATCGCAATCGCCAGATCGCTGGATCGCCAGACGGATCAGTCAATAGACCGCCCGGCTTCGAAATCGAAGAGCGTCACTCGCCGCAGCTGGTAGTACGCCTGCCAATAGCCCCGGAGCGCCTGCACGAACTGGTTCCGCGCCTGGTCCTTCTCGTTCTGTGCGATGAACAGGTTATCGATCGTGATCCGTCCGATCACATAGCGGTTGTACGCGACCTCGAATCGCCGCCCGGCCACCGAGTCGGCCGTGGTCGAGAGCAGCAGATTGCGCCGGGCCTGGGCCAGCTGCAGCGCGGCAAAGTGGGCCTCCTGCCGGGTCTGCTCCGTCGCCGAGCGGGCGGTGTTGGAGGCGCGCTCGCGGTCGGCCATGGCAGCGCGCACGTTCTCCTTGCGGGCGCCCCACTGGATCAGCGGGATCTGCACCGAGAGGGAGAACCGCTGCGCCTCCTGGAGATTGTGGTAGACGTCGCTGGCCTCGGGCGCGGTGGCGTTGAGCCCGTAGCTGGCCTGGATGGTCGCGCCGAAGCCGTTGTTGAGCCTGGCCTCGTTGAGCTGCCGCTCGGCCTGGATCTGCTCCAGCTCCATCTCCGCCACGATGGCACGGTTTCGCAGCGCCTCGGTGACCGCGCGGACGGTGTCCGCCTCGAAGTCGGGTACGGCGGCGGATACGTCGATCTCGAGCGGTGCGTTCTCCGGCAGGTTGAGCGCCAGCCGCAGCGCCGCGAGGACTCGCTGGTAATTCAGCCGGGCGCCGTCGAGCGCGGTCCGGGCCCGGAGCAGGGCCAGCTCGCTCTGGAGCAGATCGTTCTCGCCGATCCGCCCGACTTCGTAGCGCCCCTTGTTCAGGGTGAAGATGGTGTCGTTGATCGCCGCGTTGTTGGTGGCGTTCTGAAACGCCACCCGGGCGGCGTAGACGTCGAAGAAGGCGTCGGCGGTCTGGAGCGCGATGGTTTCCTTCGCTTCCCGGTACTGCCGCTCCGACACGTCGTAGCGCACCGGCTGTTCCCGCCGGTCCCACGCCACGTTGTTAGGCCGGAACAGCGGCTGCCGCAGCCCGAACCGCACCGGGGTAGACGACCAGCTCCGGATGGTCTGATCGCCGCTGATGCGCACGGTGGAGAGCGCGGTAGAAATGAAGAAATCCCCGCCGAAGACCGGCAGCGGCTGGAACACGGTGGCGGTCAGCTCCGCGTTGGTCTGGTTCTGGGGCTGGAAGCTGGTGCTCCCGTCGGGCTGGAGTACCGGAATGATGGCGCGGTTGTAGTCCGGGACCGTTCCTTCCAGCGATAGTTGCGGCAGCTGCCGGGAGTAGAAGGCGCGGTCGCGATAGCGGGCCGCCTCGCGGATGGCTTCGGCGGCGCGGGCCTGGTAGCTCTGCTGCTGGGCCAGCGACACGGCCTGGCGCAGGGTGATCGGTTGCTGCTGCGCGGCCAGCGGAACGGCCAGCGCCACGGCGGCCGCGCCCGCGGCAGCGGCCCGGAGAAGTATCGAACCCATGGCTCCTACTCGTAACGGAGACAGACGACCGGGTCCTGCCGCGCCGCCCGGTACGCCGGCACGATGCCGAACGCCAGGCCGACGGCGCAGGAGACTCCGAAGGCGACGAACACCGAGGGATACGACACGATAGTCTGGATGTCGGCGGCCTGCTCGATCCCGATGCTGAGGGCGATTCCCATCAGGATCCCCGCGACCCCGCCGGCCACGCTGATCAGCACGGCCTCGCTCAGGAACTGGAACAGGATCTCGTTGCGGGTGGCGCCCAGGGCGCGCCGGACGCCGATCTCGCGAATCCGCTCCA
>DASTEX010000297.1:0-7782 GCA_035709185.1 Gemmatimonadales bacterium | reverse complement strand
TGGTGGCCGACAAGACCCGGGAGATCGGCATTCTCCGGGCCATGGGATTCACCTCCCGCGCCATCGCGCGGGTGTTCGTGCTCCAGGGCGCCATCATCGGCGCCGTCGGGACGGTCATGGGCATGGGGCTCGGCCTGGTGGTCGCGTACGTGATCGACCGTTCGGGGCTGATCCGGATCAATCCCACGGTGTACTTCGTGGACCGGCTGCCGGTGCACGTGGAGCTGCTGGACGTCGCCATCGTCGCGCTGGTGAGCCTCGCGGTCGCGACCCTGGCCACCATTCACCCGTCGCGCACGGCAGCGCGGCTGGTGCCGGTGGAGGCGATCCGGCATGAGTAGCCTGGCGACGCCGGTAGTAGAGGCGAGCGATCTCCGGAAGGACTACATCGGCGGCGACGGAAATCCGATCCGGGTGCTCGCCGGGGTCAACCTCCGGGTGGAGCCGGGCGAGTTCGTGGCCATCATCGGCGCCAGCGGCTCGGGCAAGAGCACCCTGCTGCATCTCCTGGGGGCGCTCGATGTGCCCACCGGCGGGGACGTCTACCTGTCCGGCCAGCGGTACGGCGGCCTCTCCCCGATGGAGCTGGCGGCCTTGCGCAACCGGCAGATCGGCTTCGTGTTTCAGTTTCACCACTTGTTGCGGGATTTCACGGCGCTCGAGAACGTGATGATGCCGCTGCTGATTGCCGGAGTGCCGGAACACCAGGCGGCGGCCCGCGCCCGGGAAGTGCTGGGGTCGCTCGGGCTGCGCGACCGGCTGCTCCACCGGCCGGCCCAGCTCTCCGGCGGCGAGCAGCAGCGGGTGGCGGTGGCGCGGGCCCTGGTGCCCGAACCGGCGGTGCTGTTGGCCGATGAACCGTCAGGGAATCTGGATCCGGCCAACGCCGAACGTCTCCATGGATTGCTGGCGAGTGTGACTCGCGACCATGGCCGAGCCCTGGTGGTTGTGACCCATAACCGGGCGCTGGCTGATCTGGCCGACCGGGTGCTTGCCTTGCACGAGGGCGTATTGGCGCTCCCGCGGGGCGATGAGGTGATGGCGCCGTGACCGAAGAACGTCAGAAGTGTGATGAGTGCGGGGAGCGGGAGGTGGTAGTGCGCGTGACCCATGTGGTGGACGGCGAAGCCCGTGAGGTGAAGCTCTGCGAGCAGTGCGCGGCCGAGCGGGGCATCCAGACCTCGGTCGGGGTGAGCCAGACCCCGCTGGGCGGCTTCCTCAACGCCCTCTGGAAGGCGGCGGAGCCGGCGGCCGGCGACCTCGCTCCCGGCGGCCGCTGTCCCGGGTGCGGATCCACCTTCTCCGACTTCCGGGAAACCGGGCGGCTCGGCTGCGCCGAGTGCTACCGCAGCTTCGAGGCTGCGTTGCGCATCCTCATAAGACGGTATCACGGCTCCACCCATCATCACGGGCGGCGCCACGTCAGCGCCGAGGCCCTGGCGGCCATGCCGCAGGAAGACCTGATGGCCGGGCTCCGCGAGCAGCTGCGCCTGGCGGTGGCGTCGGAGAATTTCGAACTGGCCGCCGAGCTCCGGGATCGGCTCAAGGGGTTGACCGGATGATCGACTTGTCACTGGTGACCGACGGCGGCATTGGCTGGCTCGATGCCAGCGGCCCCGAAAGCCACCTGGTGCTTTCCACCCGGGTGCGGCTGGCGCGCAACCTGGCCGGCCGGCCCTTTCCCATTCGCAGCGACGAGTCCCAGCGCGAGGCCGTCCTGACCCTGGTCCGGGATGCCGCCAACTCCACCGGGAGCCTCAACCGTTCCACCGTGTTACGGCTCGACCGGTTGGGAAGGATCGATCGGCAGTTGTTGCACGAGCGGCACCTCGTCAGCAAGGAGCTGGCGGTACCGGATTCGGACGCCGCCCCCCGTTCCGGCTCCGCGGTGCTGCTCGACGGCCAACTGGGCAGCATGGTCAACGAGGAGGATCACCTCCGGCTTCAGGGGCTCTATTCGGGGCTCGCCCTGGAGGCCGCCTGGGCCGGGGTCGGAACGCTGGACGCCGAACTGGGGCAACGACTTGCGTTCGCCTTTCACCCTGAATTCGGTTACCTTACAAGCTGCCCGACGAACGTGGGAACCGGACTCCGGGCCTCTGTCCTGATTCACCTTCCCGGCCTGGTCCTCACCAAGGAGATCAACAAGGTCCTGCAGAGCCTGGTGCAGGTCGGGCTGACGTTCCGGGGGCTGTACGGCGAAGGCAGCGAGGTGGTCGGGAACTTCTTCCAGTTATCGAATCAGACCACACTGGGGAAATCCGAGGCCGAGCTGCTGGATCATTTGGGAAAGATCGTCCGTCAGGTTATCGGATACGAAGAGCAGGCCCGGCAGGTGCTGTTCCGGGAGGCGCCCGGAGTCATCGAGGACAAGGTGTGGCGGGCCTACGGGTTGCTGCGCTATGCCCGGACCCTGTCCTTCGATGAGGCCATGAACCTGCTCTCCGGCGTCAGGCTGGGCGTGGGCCTGGGCCTGATCCCGGACGTGGGGATGTACACGCTGAACAAGCTGCTGGTGTTCACCCAGCCGGCTCACTTGTCGGCGATGGCAGGCATGGAACTGGCAGAGGATGATCTTCCGGTCCGCCGCGCGGATTATGTGCGGAGGACGCTGGAAACGAGTCGTTAGTCGCTGGTCACTGGTCACTAGTCGACTGCAGCGGCGACCCTAGGAGTCTGAAAGTAATGGCTGGTGACTGGCGACTAACGACTAGCGACTGGTCACTGGCCCCGAAGGGGCAACGATGAACGGTTACAACTTCACCGATCGGGTGCGGAAGGTCCTCCAGATGGCTCGGGAGGAGGCGGCCCGCCTGCACCACGAATACGTCGGCACCGAGCACATCCTGCTGGGGTTGATCCGGGAGGGCGAAGGGGTGGCGGCGGCGGTGCTGACCAATCTCAACGTCGATCTGGAAGAGATCCAGCAGAAGATCGAGGAGACGGTGAAGAAGGGGAAGGCCGGGACCGTGACCGGCCCGGACCTGCCGTACACGTCCCGCGCCAAGAAGGTGCTCGAGCTGGCCATGGCGGAGGCCCGCGAGCTGAACCACTCCTACGTCGGCACCGAGCACCTGCTGCTCGGGCTGCTGCGCGAGGAGAAGGGCATCGCGGCCCAGGTGCTCAACGACGCCGGGGTCACGCTGGAACAGTCGCGGGCCGAGACCCTGCGGCTGCTCGGCAGTGACATGCCGCAGGCCTCGGCCGGCGGTGCCACGCCGGCCCCGTCGTCCAGCTCCGCGCCGCGGTCCGAGAAGAAGAGCAAGACGCCGGCCCTGGATCACTTCTGCCGCGACCTCACCATGCTGGCCGCCGAAGGTCAGCTCGATCCCACCATCGGCCGGGAAAAGGAAATCCAGCGGGTGATGGAGATCCTGGCCCGCCGCAAGAAGAACAACCCGGTCCTCATTGGCGAGCCCGGCGTGGGCAAGACCGCCATCGTCGAAGGACTGGCGATCATGATCGCGAGCGGCAACTGCCCCGACGTGCTCCGGGACCACCGGGTGCTGTCGCTCGACATGGCGGCGGTCATCGCGGGCACCAAGTATCGGGGCCAGTTCGAAGAGCGGCTCAAGGCGGTGATGAACGAGATCGCCCAGAACAAGAACGTGATCCTGTTCATCGACGAGCTGCACACCCTGGTGGGCGCGGGCGCGGCCGAAGGCGCCATCGACGCCTCCAACATGCTCAAGCCGGCGCTGGCGCGGGGCGAGCTCCAGTGCATCGGCTCGTCCACGATCAACGAGTACCTCAATTACATCGAGAAGGACGGCGCGCTCTAGCGCCTCTTCCAGGCGGTGATGGTCGAGCCGCCCTCGGTGGAAGAGACGGTGGAGATCCTCAAGGGCCTCCGGAAGAAGTACGAGGACCATCACCGGGTCAGCATTCCGGACGAAACCCTGCAGGCGGCGGCGACCCTGTCCGACCGCTACATCACCGACCGGTTCCTGCCCGACAAGGCGATCGACGTGATCGACGAGGCGGGGGCGCGGGCCCGGCTGGCCTCGCAGCAGCCGCCGGCCGAGGTGGCGGTGCTCAAGACCGACCTGGAGAAGGTGAACCAGGACAAGGAGAACGCGGTCCGGGACCAGAACTTCGAGCGGGCGGCCTCGCTCCGCGACTCGGAGCGCGACCTGCAGAACCAGATCCGGCTCCGGCAGGAAGAGTGGGAGCGGGAGCGGCAGATCCGCCGTCCCACCATCGACGAGGAGGCCGTGGCCTTCATCGTCTCCCGCTGGACCGGCATTCCGCTTACCCGGCTCCAGGAAGCCGAGACCTCCCGCCTGCTCCGGATGGAGGAGGAGATTCACCAGGTGGTGGTGGGACAGGACGAGGCCATCAAGGCCGTGTCGCGGGCCATCCGGCGGAGCCGGGCCGGCCTCAAGGATCCCAAGCGCCCCATCGGGTCGTTCATCTTCTGCGGCCCCACCGGGGTCGGCAAGACCGAGCTGGCCCGGGCGCTGGCCAAGTTCCTCTTCGCCGATGCCCAGGCGCTGATCCGGGTCGACATGTCCGAGTACATGGAAAAGTTCTCGGTTTCGCGCCTGATCGGCGCGCCTCCGGGCTACGTGGGCTACGAGGACTCGGGCACGCTTACCAAGGCGGTGCGGCGGCGGCCCTATTCGGTGGTGCTGCTCGATGAAATCGAGAAGGCGCACCCCGACGTCTTCAACATCCTGCTCCAGGTGCTCGACGAAGGCCACCTGACGGACAACTACGGCCGGGTGATCGACTTCAAGAACACGGTTGTCATCATGACGTCCAATGTCGGGGCCCGCGACATCATGCAGGGCCGGACCATGGGGTTCCACAGCGGCGAAGGGAAGAAGCGCTTCGACAAGATGCAGGAGACCATCAAGGACGAGCTGGCCAAGGTCTTCAACCCGGAATTCCTCAACCGGCTGGATGACACCATCGTGTTTCATCCGCTGGACAAGGAACACATCGCGCAGATCGTCACCATCATGCTGCGCGAAACCCAGCGCCGGCTGGGCGACGAGATCCGCCTGACGCCCGCCGCGCTGGACTTCCTGGTGGGCAAGGGGTACGACGAGAGCTACGGAGCCCGGCCGCTCCGGCGGGCGATCCAGCGCTACGTCGAGGACCCGCTCAGCGAGAAACTGCTGACCGGAGAAATCGGCCGCGGAGACGAGGTGGAGGTGGACGTTGCCCAGGACGGCGACAAGCTCACCTTCCGCGCGCTGACCGGCTCCCGGACCTGACCCGGCCCGAAGGAGAACGCCAGGTGCGCTGGCGGAGCCGCATGCGTCTGTTCATCGCGTTGGCCGGAGCCGCGGTCGCCCTCTTCGGGGCGGCCGCGCCCGTCATGGCCCAGCAGGACCAGATGATCACGGTCGACTCCCTGGTAGTCGAAGGCAACTCCAGGGTGCCGGCCGATCAGATCATCGAGAGCACCGGCATCGTCCGGTTCCAGCCCACCACCAACTACCGCACCATCCAGCGGGCCATCCAGGCGCTCTTCGCGACCGGGCAGTTCGATGACGTCACCATCGAACAGCGCGGCACCCAGGAGAACGTCATCCTCGCCATCATCGTGAAGGAACGGCCGGTGCTGCAGCGCTGGGCGGTTCGCGGGGCCGAGCAGGTGAGCGAAAGCCAGGTGCGCTCCAAGGTGGTCCTGCTGGAAGCGCGGCCGCTCGACCGGGCGGCGGTGGGCCGGGCCCGGGCCGCGATCGATTCGCTCTACCAGAAGAAGGGCTACTACGCCGCCCGGATCCAGGTGAACGAGATCGAAGCCGGCCCCGGTGCGGTCCGCCTGGTGTTCGATATCACCGAAGGCAACCGGGTGGCGATCTCGCAGGTGGTGATCGAGGGGAACTCCAGCTTCAAGGACGACGCCGTCGTCGAAGGCATGGAATCGAAGCCGGAAGGCTTCTGGTGGTTCCAGAAGGGCGAGTTCAACGAAGACAAACTGGACGAGGACATCCGGGCCCGGCTGCCGCAGTGGTACGGCGACCGGGGCCACGTCGATTTCCAGGTTCTCTCGGACACGCTGATCGCCGACAGCGTTCCCGGGAAGGCGATCCTCAAGCTCACGGTGGACGAAGGCGAGCAGTACCACGTCGGGACCTTCGAGGTGCAGGGCAACCGGCGCTACTCCACCGAGGAGATCTCGTTCTACTTCCCCTTCGGGAAGCAGATCGTGGCCGGCCGGGGCGACACGCTCGACGTGCCCTTCAGCCAGGCCCAGTGGCAGGCGGCCACCGACAAGCTCAAGGATCTGTACGCCAATACCGGGTACATCTACGCCGATGTGGCTCCCGAGCTGACCCGCCGCACCGGCCCGGACGGCAAGTCCTGGATCGACCTGCGCTGGAACATCCGCGAGGGCGCCCCCGCCACCATCAACCGGATCATCGTGCTGGGCAACGACGTGACCCACGAGCGGGTGATCCGGGAGCAGATCGTAATGGTGCCGGGCCAGCTCTTCAACCGGGAAGCGCTGATCCGCTCGTACCAGAACGTCTCCAACCTGAATTTCTTCCAGCAGCCGCTGCCGCCGCCCGACGTGCAGCCTACCGAGAGCGGCGACGTGGACATCATCTTCCGCGTCACCGAGCGGCGGACCGGCAACGTGCAGTTCGGGGCTTCGGTGGGGCAGGGCACCGGCGTAGGCGGCTTCATCGGACTGGAAGAGCCGAACCTGTTCGGCAAGGCCAAGCGGGGCAAAGTCAACTGGCAGTTCGGCCGGAACATCAACGACTTCACCCTGCAGTACGCCGATCCGGCGATCCGGGAAAGCCGGATCTCCGGGACCGTCACCCTGTTCAACTCGCGGCAGCGGTTCACCGTGGGCGACCTGGGCCGGCGGCTCCAGACCGGCGGCACCCTCCAGGTCGGTCTGCCGCTGCTGGGCGCCCGGTATACCCGGCTGTACGGGCTCTACAGCTATCAGCGCATAACCTATGAAGGTGGTTCGGAAGAGCTGCGCCAGCGCTTCCGCTGCGAAGACTGCGCCCGTTCCACCCTGGGGCTCTCGCTCTCGCGCGACACCCGGATCGGCCTGCCGTTCCCGATCGCCGGGCAGTCGGTCACGCTGTCGGCCGAGACCAACGGCGGCTGGCTGGGCGGCACCGGCGACTACAACAAGTTCGACGTCGAGGGCCGCTGGTACACCCCGCTCGGCACGCTGGGCGGCGGCGGCCAGCTCGGCGCGGGCGTCCAGTTCGTGCTGGGCCTCACCGGCAAGTCGGGGTTCGTGGTCGGCGACGCCGGGCCGTTCTTCACCGAGCTCTATTCGATGGGTGGGGTGCAGTTCGGCATTCCCCTCCGCGGGTATGACGAGTTCGCCATCACGCCCGAGGGATTCGATGTCGGCGCCGGCGGCAACACCGCGGCGGGCGAGAACTCCTTCGGCAAGTCGTACGCGGCGTTCACGGCCGAGGCCGGCGCCCGCATCAGCCAGGCGCTATACCTGAATGTGTTCTTCGATGCCGGCAACGTGTACCGGGAAGCGAGACAATACTCTCCCCTCAGGCTGTTCCGGAGCCTGGGCGTGGGCGTCGCCGTGATCTCGCCGCTCGGGCCGCTGGGCGTCGATCTGGGCTACGGGCTGGATCGGCTCGACAGCTTCGGGCGTCCCGACCCGGGGTGGAAGCTTCATTTCCGCCTGGGGAACTTCTTCTAAGCAGGATCTGAATACGAGGGAATGGGGAACATGAATGCAGAGTGCAGAATGCAGATTGTAGAAGTGTCGGGATGCCCGCACCTCGGAGCGAAGCTGGCGTCGCGTCCGTTCTGCATTCTGCACTCTGCACTCTG
>DASTEX010000296.1:0-2416 GCA_035709185.1 Gemmatimonadales bacterium | reverse complement strand
CACCCGGGCCGAGGTCTACGACCGGATCGAACAGCTGCTGGACGAAGGGTATACCCACCTGCAGGCGGGCGGCGCCGCCTTCTCCTTCCGGCTGGGAACCGGCTTTGCCGGCTTCGACACGCCGGCGACGTTCGCCCAGGTCAATCGGGGGCTCCGCGCCCGGGTGGCGGTATACGTAGACGACTTCGGCACGGCGCTCACGGCGCTGGGCCAGTCGTTCCTCAGTACCGCCCAACCGCTCTCGCTCGGAGTGTATCACGTCTATGGCACGGCCTCGGGCGATCTCACCAACAACATCCTGACCGGGACGCCCCAGATCCGGGCCAACCCGCTTCTGATTGCCGGTGCCCAGACCCGTCTGAACGGCCAGCCCGATCTGCGGGCCACGACCAAGCTCACCACCGGTGAACCGGCCACCGGGTCGTCCGGCACCACGAGTATTACGTCGGACCAGCATTTCACGGTCTACCCGACCAATACCTCACCGGTGGCGATCATCCGGAACGAGGAGCTGATCCTGCTCCGGGCCGAGGCCAACATCGGCCTGGGCAACCTCGCCGCGGCGCTGCCGGACATCAACTTCATCCGGACCACGGCCGGCGGCCTGGCCCCGCTGGTCACGCTGGGGACCGGGGACGCACCCCTGGATGAGCTGCTCTACAACAAGCGGTATTCGCTGTTATGGGAGGGCGGGCACAGCTGGATTGATTACCGGCACTACGGCAAACTGACCGACCTGCCGCGCCAGGTGACGGGAGGCGTCTTCTTCAACAAGATGCCGTTCCCCCGCAATGAATGTCTGGTGCGCGACCCGCAGCCGGCGGCGGGCTGTACCCCCGAAGCCGGAATCTGATGATCGGATGAGTGGAGAGGGAGGAACACGATTGCAGAATGCAGAGTGCAGAATGCAGAGTGCAGAAGGGGTTCGAGCCCGGCATCTGATCGACATGCCGGCCAGGAAAACCTTCTACACTCTGCATTTTGCACTCTGCACTCTGCATTCGTGTTCCCTCCTCTTCCCTCCTACTTCCCAGGTGGAGGCCCCATAGCTATCAGCAGGACCGTCCGTTCCAGCGCTTCCTCCACCCCGTGAACTACTCCGGCCGGACACCAGACCACGTCGCCCCGCGCGGCGATGAAGGTGGCGTCACCCACTGTCATCCTCGCCTTTCCGGACCGGACCAGGTAGAATTTGTCCGCGTCCGCATGTGTATGAGCGGCTTGGGTTTGCCCGGCTTCAAAGCAGTTGAGACCGAGAAACAGCCCGGCCCCCCGAGCCAGGTCGTTCTTGGTGAACCGCTCCTTCGCGAACGCCACCCGTTCATCGGGTCGAATGAGGTAGTCGGTCACTTGGTCCTCAGTCCTCGGTTCTGGTGCCCATGTCTACTCGGATAGAAAAAGATCCCCTCGGCGAACGCCCGGTTCCGTCGGATGCCCTCTTCGGGATCCAGACCCAGCGCGCCGTCGACAACTTCCAGATTTCCGGCCTTCGCCCGCTGCCCATTTTCGTGGACGCGGTCATCTGGATCAAGCGATCGGCGGCGCTGGTGCACAAGCAGACCGGCCGACTCGAGGCCGGGCTGGCCGACGCCATCGTGCAGGCCGCGGATGAGATCCTGGGCGGCCGTCACCGTGACCAGTTCGTGGTCGACGTCTACCAGGCGGGCGCGGGAACCAGCCACAACATGAACTGCAATGAAGTGCTGGCCAACCGCGCGAACGAGATCCTGGGCCACAAGCGGGGAAGCTACAGCCCGGTGCACCCCAACGATCACGTCAACATGGCGCAGAGCACCAACGACGTGATCCCCACCGCGATGCGCCTCGCCTGTCTGGCCACCCTCCCGGCGTTGCTCGAGACCATGGACGGCCTTGCGTCCTCACTGCTGCAGAAGGGGAAGGAGTTCGACGGCATCATCAAGTCAGGCCGAACCCATCTCCAGGATGCGACGCCGATCCGGCTGGGACAGGAATTCACCGCCTGGGGCCGCACGGTCGAGCGACACCGGGAGAAGCTGGGCCAGGCGGGCGAGTGGCTCAAAGCGATGAACATCGGCGGCACGGCCGTGGGCACGGGGCTCAACGCGGAGCCCGAGTACCCGGCGCTGATGGTGGAGGAGCTGCGGAGAGTGAGCGGCCTCGACCTGCAGGCAGGGGAGGACCGGGTGCAGCTCATGCAGTCCATGGGCGACGTCGCCACTTTGAGCGGCGCGGTACGAGCCTGGACGCTGGACCTCAACAAGATCGCGAACGACATCCGCCTGCTGGCCTCGGGGCCGCGTACCGGGCTGGCCGAGATTCAGTTGCCGGCGGTCCAGCCGGGGTCGAGCATCATGCCCGGCAAGGTCAACCCGGTCATCCCCGAGGCGACGCTGATGGTCTGCGCCCAGGTGATCGGCAACGACGCGGCCATCGC
>DASTEX010000295.1:0-6831 GCA_035709185.1 Gemmatimonadales bacterium | reverse complement strand
GGTGGCCCTGGTGGTGCTGGGGCTGGTGATCGCGGCGCTGCTCCTGCGCGGCCCGATCACCCGCCTGGCGGCCCGGGTCCTCCGGCGCACCCCCGGACGGCAGGTGTCCCCGATGGAGCTCACGCTGGTGGCGGCGGCCCTGGTCCTGCTCTGGCACTGGAGGCTCGGGTGATCGAACGCGCTGTGAAGGTGATGAACTCGCTCGGCCTGCACGCGCGGCCCGCGGCGCAGCTGGTGCGGCTGGCCAGTACCTTCCAGTCACAGATCGAGCTGGTGAAGGACGACATGGTGGTCAACGCCAAGAGCATCATGGGGGTGATGATGCTGGCGGCGGAATGCGGCAGCACCATCCAGATCCGCGCCAGCGGCGACGACGCGGAGCAGGCGCTGGCCGCGCTGGAGAAGCTGGTGACTGACGGGTTCGGAGAGACATGAGCGAACGGGTCCTGCGCGGCATCGGCGTCTCTCCCGGCCTGGCTTACGGCCCGGCCATGGTCGTGGACTGGCGTTTCCCCGATGTGCCCGACCGGGGGATCGGTCCCGACCAGGTCGACGCCGAGATTCTCCGGCTTCGCTCCGCGGTGGAGCAGGTAGTGCGGCACCTGGAAACGCTGCGCCAGCGGGTGCGGGAACGGGCCGGCGCGGAAGAGTCCAACATCTTCGAGGCCCAGATTCTCATGGCTCGCGACCCGGAGTTCATCGGGGCCTGCGAGCACCTCATCCGCAAGAACCTGCTTTCCGCCGAAACCGCCTACGAGTTCAAGGCGCTCGAGGTCCGGGTCGCCTGGTCCGGTACCGGCAACATGCGGCTCCGGGAGCGGCTGGCCGATCTCTCCGCGGTGCAGATCCGGATGCTGCGCGTGCTGCTGGGCGAACAGGATGACGAGCTGGAGCTGAGCCAGCCCGACGGACCGGTCGTCATCGTGGCGCACGAGCTTTCGCCGGGACTCACGGTCCAGCTCGATCGCGACCGCCTGGCGGGCCTGGTAAGCGAGGAGGGCACCCGGACCTCCCACGCGGCCATCCTGGCCCATTCGCTCGGCATCCCGGCGGTCATGGGAGTGTCCGACGCCCTGTCCCACGTCCGGACCGGTACGGTGCTGCTGATCGACGGCTCCAGCGGGAACGTGCTGCTCGATCCCGACCCGGCCGACCTGCGGGAAGCGAGCACCCAGGTCAGCCGGCGGCGCAAGCTGGAGCTGGAGGTCGAATCGGTTGCCGACCTTCCGTCCGAAACGCCCGATGGGCGACGGGTGCAGCTGATGGCCAACGTGGATCTGCCGGAGGAGATCGACCTGGCCGTTCGCAGCGGCGCCGAAGGGGTGGGACTGGTGCGGACCGAGTTCATGCTCACCGGCCGCACCATGCTGCCGAGCGAGGACGACCAGGCCGATTACTTCCGGCGGGTGGCGACCGCGTTCCCGCGATATCCGGTGACCATCCGCACCTACGATCTCGGGGGCGACAAATTCCCGGTCGCGTTCGAAGCCCCGGTGGAAGCCAATCCCTTCCTGGGTTGGCGTTCCATCCGGGTGTGTCTCGATCACCCCGAAGTTTTCCGGCCGCAGCTCCGGGCGCTGCTGCGCGGCGCCGTGCACCAGAACCTGCGAGCGATGCTGCCGCTGGTGACCCGGGTGGATGAAATCCGGCGGACCCGGGCGATCCTCGAGGAAGAGGCCCAGCTCCTCGCGCGGGCCGGCATCCCCGCGGCCGCTACCATTCCGCTCGGCATCATGATGGAGACCCCGGCCGCGGCGGTCATCGCGGACCGGCTGGCTCAGGAATGCGATTTCTTTTCGGTCGGAACCAACGACCTCACCCAGTACACGCTGGCGGTGGACCGGGGAAACGCCCGGCTGGCTTCACGCTTCACCCCCCAGGATCCTGCCGTCGTTCGCCTCCTGAAACAGGTGATGGACGCGGCCCGGGCCCACGGAATCGAGTGCGGGGTCTGCGGCGAGATGGCCTCGGAGCCGCTGACGGCGGTGCTGCTCATCGGGCTGGACTACACCTCGCTCAGTATCGCTCCACCCAGTCTGCGGCTGTTGAAATGGCTGATCCGCCAGATCCCCTATTCCGCCTGCCGGGCAGCCGCACACGAAGCGCTGGACGCCGATGGACCAGCCGAGGTGGATGCCATTCTCAAGCATCACGTCTCGCCCCACGTGGATCTGCGCCTGGTGGACCCGCACGGTCCGTTGCCCGCAAGGGGAGCACGCACTTAGCTTAGCCAGTATGCGTTAGCAGTTAGCGGTTAGCGGTTAGCAGTGGTCGTCTGCGAGTCCTCGGCCGGTGCTTTCCAGGGCCGACCGCTCATGGTTGACCACCAACCGCTAACCGCTAACTGTTAACCCCGGCAATCGGATCTCAACCGTTAAGCGAAGCAAGGATTGGATGCGCGCCACCAACCGGCACGTTTTTACCTCGGAGTCCGTCACCGAAGGCCATCCCGACAAGGTGGCCGATCAGATTTCCGATGCGGTACTCGACTCCATCCTGGCCCGCGATCCCGCTGCCCGGGTGGCATGCGAAACGCTGGTGACCACCGGGATGGCGGTCGTGGCCGGGGAAATCACGACGCGCACCTACGTGCACATTCCCGACATCGTGCGCGAGACCGTGAAGCGAATCGGATATACCGACGCGTCGTACGGTTTCGACGCCCAGACCTGCGCGGTGCTCACCTCCATCGACCGGCAATCGCCGGATATCGCGATGGGGGTCGATCGCGACGGTGCGGGGGACCAGGGGATGATGTTCGGCTACGCGACCGATGAGACCCCCGAGCGGATGCCGCTGCCGGTCATGCTGGCGCATCGGCTGGCCCAGCGGCTGGCGACCGTCCGGAAGGGTGCGGATGGGGTCGAACAGGTCGCCTGGCTCCGCCCCGACGGGAAATCGCAGGTGTCGGTGGAATACGATGACGGCAGTCCGGTCCGGGTCACGACGGTGGTGGTGTCGACCCAGCACGCGGAAGCGGTGCGGGGGAAACGGCTGGGCCGGAACAAGATCATGGAAGTGGTCAGGGATCACGTCATCCTGCCGGTGCTGAAGCAGGCCGGTCTGGATCACGATCGCACCCGAATCCTGATCAACCCCACCGGCCGTTTCGTGATCGGGGGCCCGCACGGCGATGCCGGACTGACGGGCCGCAAGATCATCGTCGATACGTACGGCGGGATGGCGCGCCATGGAGGCGGGGCCTTCAGCGGCAAGGATCCTTCGAAGGTCGATCGCTCCGCCGCGTACGCCGCCCGCTGGGTGGCGCGGACAATCGTCGATGCCAGGCTGGCTCGCCGCTGCGAAGTTCAGGTAGCGTATGCCATCGGTGTGGCGGAACCCGTCTCGGTGCTCGTCCATACTTTCGGGACCGGGAAGGTGCCTGACCCGGTACTGGAACGGGCGGTGCGGGACGTGTTCGATCTCACCCCCAGGGGGATCATTCGCGCCCTGCACCTGCGGTCCCCGATCTATCAGTCCACGGCCGCGTATGGCCATTTCGGGCGCAAACCGCACACGGCGACGGTAGAGGGAAAGACGGTGCATCTCTTTCCGTGGGAGCGTTCCGACCGGGTGAAGGACCTCCTCAAGGCGGTGAAGTAACGGAGCCGGAGCGGCTCATGACCAGTGGAAGCGGTGGTGCCCAGATGATCAAAATGTCGGTTGCCCATCTTGGCGTGGATCGTTCGACCAACTCTCCGGTCGTGATTCTGCGGGAGGTCGGCGGGGAGCGTTCCCTGCCGATCTGGATCGGGACCAGCGAAGCGAACGCCATTGCGATGGAGATGCAGGGGCTCAAGCCGCAGCGCCCCATGACGCACGACCTGCTCAAGCATCTGCTCTCCGGACTGGGCGGCGAGCTGCGCCGGGTCCACATTACCGAACTCAAGGACGACACCTACTTCGCCGAGCTGCAGATCGTGCGGGGCGAACAGGTGGTGCAGGTGGACGCCCGTCCTTCCGACTCCATTGCGCTGGCGCTCCGCTGCAACGCACCCATCTTCACCACCGAAACCCTGCTCGACCGGGCCGCGACCAGCACGTCCACCACGGAACCGGCCGCCGATCCCGATGCCCTCAAGCGGTATCTGGAGAAACTCGATCCCCAGGATTTCGGGCGCTTTCAGCCGTAAGGCGATTCTACTGGCGGGCCTCGCTGTGCTCGCGACACCGGTCGCGGGGCAGGGGCCCGCGCTCGTGTCCGGCACCGTCCTTCGCCGCGCGGGAGGCGACACCGTTCCGGCACCCGGAGCCCGGGTGGTGCTCCACCGGCTGACCCGCTCGGTCTCCGGGCCCATCGATTCAGTGGCGGCGTCCCGCTCGGGGGAATTCCGGTTCCGCTTCCGGCCCGATACCGGCGTAGTGTACCTCGTGAGTGCCAGCTGGGGCGGGATCGTGTACTTCTCGGAGCCGATCCCGGACGAATCGCTGAGCCAGCCGGTCAGTCTCAGCCTGCTGGTGGCCGACACGTCGTCCGCGGTAGCGCTCCGGGTGGTGGCCCGCTACGTCGTTTTGGGCGCGCCCGATGCCAACCGCAACCGCACCGCCATCGATCTCTTCGTCATCCGGAACCCTTCCCCGACGACCCGGGTTGGCCCGGACTCCACCAGCCCGTCGTGGCAGCACGTCCTTCCCGGTGATGTGGGACACAGCGCGGGAGCACCGGGCAGTGAGATCGACTCGGCAGCGGTGCGGTTCGAGGATGATCGCGTGCTGGTCTATGCGCCCTTCGCTCCCGGCGACAAGCAGCTGCTGATCGAGCACACCATCCCGGCCTCGACCCGGTCGCTGGTCATTCCTCTCGGAGAGGGCGCCGACTCGGTCCAGGTGGTGGCGGAAGAAGAAGGCGTCGTGGTCCAAGGCCTGGAACCGACCAGCTCGCAGGTGCTGGAAGGCCGCCCGCTCGCGCGCTGGATCGGCGCCCGTCCCGGCGGTGACATCACCATCACCTTTCCCCGTACCATCAATCTGGAGCGCTGGCTGGTGCCGGCCCTCGCTGCCGGAGTGCTCCTGGTGATGATCGTGGCCCTGCTGGTAGCCCGGCGGCCGCGACCGGTGGTATTGCCCTCGCCCACCTCCGCGGTGGATCACCTGGTCGACGCCATCGCCCAGCTCGACGCCGCGCATCGCGGCCGGGAGCTGAGTGCGGACGAGCGTGCCGCCTGGCAGGAGCAGCGGGCCCGGCTCAAGCGGGAGCTCACCGCTGCTCTTGCTGCCCGGCAGGCACCCCGGTAAGTTGGCGCCTGCCGGTCCTTCCTGACCGGCACCACGGACGCGGGAACCGGAAGCCGGTGCAACTCCGGCGCGGCCCCGCCACTGTTACGGGCGCACCAGGCTGCTCGACGCCACTGGATCCGATCCGGGAAGGCCGAGCAGGAGCCCGAAGCCAGGAGACCTTCCGCATCCGTGCCACCAGGCAGATCCCTCGCGGGAGGGGAAGGTGGCCATGCGCCGTCCGGTTCTGTGCTTCATCCTGTCCATTCTGTGCGTCGGATGCGCCCGCACTGCGGGCTCCACCGGCGCGCTCCTGCTGGTCGACGATGCGGGCGACACGGTCCGGCTCGCCCGTCCGGCGCTCCGGGTCGCGTCGCTGATCCCCGCCACCACCGAGCTGCTTTTCGCCATCGGCGCCGGAGCCACCGTAGTGGGCCGCACCAGCTGGTGCGACTGGCCGCCGGCGGCCGCCGCGGTCGCCAACCTGGGAGACGGGATCGCGCCTAACGTCGAAGCCGTCGTGGGCGTCCGGCCCGACCTGGTGCTGCTGTATCCGTCGGCGCGGAACGCGCTGGCCGTGGAACAGCTGCGCCGGTTCGGGATCGCCACTCTCCAGCTCCGCACCGACACCTTCGACGACCTGGCCCGGCATGCCACGTTGCTGGGCCGCGCCACCGGGCGCGAGCGCGAGGCGGAGCGGCTCATGGCCCGCACCGACAGCGCGCTCCGGGCCCACGACCGGACCGGGACCGGCGGCCCCCGCGTGCTGATCCTGGCGTGGGACCAGCCTCCGATGACCATCGGTCGGGGCAGCTTTCTCCACCAAGTGGTCACCATGGCCGGGGGCGAAAACGTGTTCGCCGACTTGACCACGCCGGATGCCCCGGTGAGCCTGGAAGCCATCGTCGAACGCCAGCCCGACGTGATTCTCACCACCTCGGCCACGCCCGGTTTCGCCCGGCGTCCGGAATGGCAGGTGATTCCGGCGGTGCGGCTGCGCCGGTTCGTCACGCTGAGCGGATCGGAGTACTCCCGTCCCAGCCCGCGCGCTCCCGAAGCCATCCGGCGGCTGGCCGCGGCCTTCGATTCGCTGGGCCGGTGATGCGTCGTCTGGCCCTGCTCCTGGTCCTCGCCGCACTGGCGGTGCTGATCGCCATCCAGCTCGGCGCGACTACCATCGGTCCCGGCGCCATTCTCCGCGCGCTGGCGGAGCCGGGATCGGTCGAGGCCGCGATTCTGCTCGACCTCCGGGTCCCGCGGGTCCTGCTCGCCTTCACCGTGGGCGCGGGACTGGGTCTGACCGGGGCGGTGCTGCAGGCCCTGGTGCGAAACCCCCTGGCCGATCCGTATCTCCTCGGTCTGTCCGGCGGCGCCGGTCTCGGAGCCGTGCTGGCAATTGCGTTGCTCTCGGCGGGGGCCTGGACGGTGCCGGTGGCCGCCTGGGTCGGGGCCCTGGTCGCCGTGGCGCTGGTCTACCGGCTGGCCGTGGTGGCGGGCCGGCGTCTGGACCCGAGGGTCCTCCTGCTGGCCGGGGTGGTGGTGAGCGCGTTCACCGGCGCGGTCATGTCGGCGGTGCTGACCCTGGTGCCGGCGCCGGCGCTGCGCAACGCCTTCCTC
>DASTEX010000294.1:0-7294 GCA_035709185.1 Gemmatimonadales bacterium | reverse complement strand
CAGACGACGGGGTGCAAGACGCCGGCGGCGCCGAAATAAGGTCGGAAGAGTCGGAAGAGTCGGAAGGTTGGAAGGGTCGGGAACCTGCTTCCGACTTTTCCGACTTTTCCGACTTTTCCGACTTTTCCGACCTTCCGACTTTTCCGACCTAGCGCCTGAGAACGAGCCTGCCCGCGAAGATCCCCCCCACCAGCCCCAGTCCCAGCAGAAATACCACCCGGTCGCCCAGGAAGACATAGCCCGAGAGGAAGGTCGATCCGATCACCAGCGTCATCGCCGCGATGGGGGCACCGAAGCGCATGAAGTCGGGGAACGTGATCCGGACCCCTCCCCGCTCGGCCAGGCCGATGGTGGTCACGTTGGCCGAGGCGCCTACGGCGGTGCCGTTGCCGCCCAGGCAGGCTCCCAGGGAGAGGGCCCACCAGAGGACTTCGGTCTCCCCATGCAGTTCGCCCGCGATGCGCGCGATGATGGGGATCGCCACGGCTACGAACGGGATGTTGTCGATGAACGCCGAGAGCACGGCGCTGACCCAGCAGATCATCAGGGCGGCGAACAGCAGGGTGCCCGGGTCGGAGAGGCCGGCAGAGGTGCGCCCGGCCTCGATCACCCACGCGAGTCCCCGGGCTAGGGTGTCGATCAGCCCGGTGTCAACCGCCGCGCCGACGGCGATGAACAGGAACGCGAAGAACGACAGGGTAGGCCACTCGATCTCCTTCTCGATGACCTGGATCAGGCCGTGGGTCCGTTCCTCGTGGGAGGGACGGTGCCGCTTGAGGTAGAGCACGTCCTGCACGATCAGGATGGCGGCGGCACCGACCGCGGCCGGCACTGCGACCGGCATTCCGGTCCAGCTGTGGGTGACGAAGCCGATGAAGATCCCGGCGCTGATGACCAGTGACCACCGCAGGAGCTGGGGATCGGTGATCCGGGGCTGGGGGAAGTCTGCCGGACCCGCGGCGGGCCGGGACAGGTCCTGCCGGAACCAGCGCCGCGAGACGAACTCGAGCGCCAGCATCATCAGCAGCACCGGCACCGTCAGGTCGTAGATGAAATCCATGAACGACAATCCGGCCCCGGACCCGATCATGATGTTGGGCGGGTCTCCGATCAGGGTGGCCGTGCCGCCGATGTTCGCGGCCATCACCATGGGCAGGAGGTAGGCCGCCGGGCGGACCCCCGTGAGCCGGGCCATCTCGACCGCCATCGGCGTCACGAAGATGACCGTCGTCACGTTGTCCGCGAAGGCCGACAGGATCCCGGTGAACCAGGCGATCAGGGCCTGGATCAGGATCGGCCGGCCCCCGGCCCGTTGGAGCAGCCGCCCCACTGCCCACTCGAACACCCCGGTGGTCTTGAGGACCCCGACGGTGGCCATCATGGCCGCCAGCAGGAACAGCACGTTGAGGTCCAGCGCCGCCTTGGCGCCTTCGAACGAGATCAGCTTGTAGGGCGTGAGGTAGGTGATCAGCCAGAGGAGGGCTACCGCCCCGAAGATGACCAGGACCCGGTGCGCCTTTTCCAGGGCCAGGACCACGAAGACCAGTACGATGACCACCGCCACTATCCCCTGCGAGACCGGGTCGGTGGTGGAGCGGAGGACCTCGGCCGCATGGCCCTGTACGTGCATTGGGATTGACGGATGCCGTTTGTGGATGGACGATTGAGGTACCGGCCGGTGCCCCGGCCCGCACGAATCGTTCACACTCAAGTGTCAAACGTCAATACCTTTGCGGTAGAGGGACCTGTGCGTTTCCTGATGTGCCTCCTCGCCGGCGCGGCCCTCGCCCTCCCGGCCGCAGCTCAGCAGTACGCCCCCAAGGACGTTCTGGTCACCGACTTTCAGCGACAAAAAGTGGTGCTTCTGCGCTACATCGACCTGATGCCGGATGACCAGCTCGACTTCACCCCCACGCCGGGGGCTCGCACCTTCGCTGGCCAGATCGCCCATATCGCGCAGCTGACCGGCGGCACCCTGAGCCGGATCATCCGGCAGCGCGCCCCGCACGGCGATTCCACCGTGTATCTCCGGAACAAGTCCGCGCTCAGGGACTTTGTGGCCCGTAACTACGATTTCGCGATCGCGGCGGTCCAGTCGCTCAAGCCGATCGAGATGGTCCGGATCTCGGATCTGCACGATCTGAAATGGCCCAACTGGAAGTGGATTCTCGCCACCCAGGAGCACGCGGCGTGGATTCTGGGTGCCACCGGTCTCTACCTCAGCCTGAACGGACACCAGGCCCCCAACTACCTGCCGTTCTGAGGAAATCCGTGCGCCGACTTCTGATCGCGCTGGCCCTGGTCGCTGCCCTGCCCGCGGGCGGCCGAGCCCAGCAGGTAGAGCGGCCGTTCGGCACCCTGCGGGAGCAGGCCGACCGGCAGCAGGCGTGGCTGGCGAAGCGGCTGGACAGCGTACTCCCGGCCCTGATGCGGAAGTATCGGGTGGACATGTGGGTCATCCCCATGCGGGAGTACAACGAGGATCCGACCTTCACCGCATTGGTGTCGCCCACCACGTTCGCCGCCCGGCGGCGGACCATTTACGTCTTTTTCGACCAGGGCGAAAAAGGCGTGGAGCGACTGGCGCTGGGCGGCACCAGCCAGGGCGGGCTCTACCAGGCCTACCGGAGCCAGCGGGCCGTGGCCGGGCCGGCCGGCGTGGGAGGCAGAAATGCCGAGCTGTGGGGCGAGCAGCAATGGCTGCTGCTCAAGGAAGTGATCGAGGCCCGCCAGCCGCGCCGGATTGCCATCAATACCTCACGCACCTGGGCCTTCGCCGACGGGCTTTCCGCCGGCGAGCACGATGCCATGCGGGAGATGTTAGGCGAGCCGTGGACCTCCCGGTTCATCCCCGCTGAGGGGCTGGCGGTGGATTTCATCGCGACCCGGCTGGCCGAAGAGGAAGCGTTCTACCAGGATCTGCAGCGGCTGGTGTGGAACCTGATCGGCGAGATGTTTTCCGAGCGGGTGATCACCCCGGGCACCACCCGCACCGGTGACCTGGTCTGGTGGTGGCGCCAGCGGGTCAACGACCTGGGTCTCGGCACCTGGTTCCAGCCGTCGGTGAGCATCCAGCGGATGGGCGTCACCGCGGAACAGCTGGGGGACAATCCGGTCATTCAGCGGGGCGACGTGCTCCACTGTGACGTGGGCATCACCGCGCTCCGGCTCAACACCGACACCCAGCATAACGCCTATGTGCTGCGGGAAGGCGAAACCGAGCCGCCGGCCGGGCTGCGTCAGGCCCTGGCCAACGCCAACCGGCTCCAGGACCTGCTGTTCGAGGAGATCCGCCCGGGCCGGACCGGCAACCAGGTGCTGGCCGCGACCCTCGAGAAAATGAAGGCCACGGGACTCAACGGGACGGTGTACAGCCATCCGATCGGACTGCACGGCCACGGAGCCGGCCCGCTGATCGGGCTGTGGGATTACCAGGAAGGCGTACCGGGCCGGGGCGATCACCCGGTGATTGCCGGCATGTGGTACTCGAGCGAGCTCCAGGCCACGACCCCGGTGCCGGAGTGGAACGGACAGCCGGTCCGCATCGCGCAGGAGGAGGACTTCCGGATCGCCCCCGACGGGACCCCATCGTGGTTCCGGGGACGGCAGGATCGGTTCTGGATCGTGAAGTAGATGTCGATCTGGCTGGCGCTGCTTCTGGTTGCCGTCGGGCTGCTGCTGCTGGCCGGAGGGGGCGAGCTGCTGGTGCGGGGTGCGGTCTCTCTGGCTGAACTGGCCGGTCTGACCCCCGCCGTCATCGGTCTTACCGTGGTCGCCCTCGGGACCTCGCTTCCGGAGCTGGTCGTGAGTGTCGTCGCCGGGCTGCGCGGACAGCCCGACATCGCGGTCGGCAACGTGGTGGGGTCGAACATCTTCAACATCTCCTTCACCGCGGGACTCTCCGCCCTCTTCGTCACGATTCCGATCAAGGGCAACGTCGTCAGACTGGAATGGCCAGTGATGTTTCTGGCGTCCCTCGCCTTTCTGGTCATCGCCTACGACGGCAGCGTGAGCCGGCTGGATGCGGGGGCGTTTCTGGTCGCCCTGGTGGTGTTCATCGGGTACAGCATCCGGATTGCCCGGGTCGAGGCTGTGCCGGCCGAGGTCCGGGAACTCACCCGGGAGGTGGAGGAGCGCTCCCTCGCCGCGCCGCGGCCCCGGCTGATCTTTTCGGTGGGAGCGACCGTCGTCGGACTGGGGCTGCTGGTGCTGGGCGGGCGGCTGCTGGTCGACGGCTCGGTCCGGCTGGCCCAGCTGGCCGGCATCAGCGAGCGGGTGATCGGGCTCACGATCGTGGCGGTAGGGACCAGTGCCCCCGAAGTGGCCACCACCCTCGTCGCGGTGGTGCGGCGTCACACCGACGTGGCGGTGGCCAACCTGATCGGCTCCAACATCTTCAATATTCTTGGCATCCTGGGCCTGACCGGGTTGATCACCCCGATCCCGGTTTCCCCCGGGATTTACCGGAGCGATGTCTGGTGGATGCTGGGTATCGCGCTGCTCATCTTTCCCCTGATGCGGATGGGCATGCGACTGACCCGCCGCGACGGCGTCCTGCTGTTCGGAGCGTATGTGCTGTATCTGGGGTTCCTTCTCTACTGACGGTCGGACCGTCCCCCCGCGCCTATCGTTATTTCGGAGGTCCCGCCCTTCCGAGTAGCCGCATCGGCGACTATCGTAAGCCTCGGGAGGATGCCCATGTCCAACGAGCCCGAGTATCTCCGCCGGCTCCGGGAGAACCAGGAGCGTCGCGATCGGTCCGGCGGAGCGACCCAGACCCGCCCCGACCCGCGGGGCGCGCTGAATGCCCAGGAGCGTGAGGCCATCAAGTGGGGCCGGGAAACCGCCGGAACCGACTTGCGGGCGATCAAGAACCTGCCCGGGGCCCGGTACGCGGTCCTGCTCAAGGTGCAGAGTGCCACGGGGTCGACCATGATGTCGCTGGAGGGGCTGGCTTCGCGCGAAGCGCTGCTCGAACGGCTCAAGCCGGGAGCGGGGTTCGGTGAGGAGGTCACCGCAGCCTACGAAGTCCGCGGCGGCCATCCCATTACCATCAGCACCGACCCGGAAGGACAGCTCAAGCTGGTTTCGGGCAAGCCCCGGCCGGGGGCCAACCCGGTAAGTCCGGAGAAGATGCTGCGGCAGGCCGCGGCCCAGGCCGCCCAGCGAGCCAAGACCCGGCCGCGCGACACCGATCGACAGGGACGGGGCAAGGGCGGCCGATGATGGCCGCCCTGCTCGTTTCGGGCCCGGAACCGGCAGACCGTCCACTCGCTCTGCCCGCCCGCCCATGAACCGAAGGCGGTTCCTTCGGCGAGCCGGTGCGATCGCCGCCGCACTCGCCCTGCCGTCGCCCTTGCGGGGCGATCCCTATCGGCCCTGGCGGCCGGAAAGTGCCGGCGCTGCTCCGGTCCGGATCCGCGGCCGCGTGGTGGCCGAGGGCCGGGGAGTAGCGCGAGCGGCGATCAGCGACGGCATCGAGGTGGTCTCGACCGCCGCTGACGGTACCTTCGAGCTGGTGGGTGATGGGGCCCAGCCCTTCGTCATGCTCTCCCCGCCTGCCGGCTACGAAATCCCGGTCCAGCCGGCGGGAACCTTCCGGCTGTTCCAGCCCATCCGGCCCGATCCGAACGGCGAGATGGCGGTGCAGTTCGGGCTGACGCCGCTCCGGCGGAGCGATGAGCGCCACGCCTTCCTGGTGCTGGCCGACACCCAGACCCAGGACCCGGGAGAAATGGCCCGGCTCCACGCCGAGACTGTTCCTGATGTGCAGGCGATGATCCGGACGCTCAGTGACCTGCCGCTCTTCGGCGTGGCCGACGGCGACATCATGTACGACGATCTCTCACTGTACGGGGAGTACGAGCGGGCGGTCCGCCGGATGGGGATCCCGTTTGCCCAGGTGGTGGGGAATCACGATCTCGATCTGGAGACCGCGAGCGACGAGGCCTCGATCACCACCTTCCAGCAGCACTTCGGGCCGGCGTACTACTCGTTCAACCGGGGCCGGGTCCATTACGTGGTGCTGGACGACGTGTTCTTCTACAGCGGGGGCTACCTCGGCTATCTGACCGACCGGCAGCTGCGCTGGCTGGAGCGCGACCTGGCGCTGGTGGAGCCGGGCGCGCCCGTGGTGGTGTTCCTCCACATCCCGCTCCACAGCCAGCTGTACGTCCGCCACGACCGCCCCCGGCCGGAGATCAGCAATACCCTCACCAACCGGGAAGCGCTGCTGCGGCTGCTGGAGCCGTTCCCGGCGCGGGTCATCTCGGGCCACACCCACGAAATGGAACATCGCCAGGAAGGCAGGGTCTTCGAGCACACGTTAGGCACCGTCTGCGGCGCCTGGTGGACCGGCGATATCTGCTACGACGGCACGCCCAACGGCTACGCCGTCTTCCAGGTGGACGGGGAAAGCTTCCGCTGGCGCTACCAGGGCACCGGCCAGCCGGTCGGGCACCAGATCCGGCTCTATCCCCCCGGCGCCGATCCCGCGTTGCCGGCCTCGGTCGTGGCCAACATCTGGAGCTGGGACCCGGAATGGACCGTGACGTACAGCGTCAACGGGCAGCCCCGCGGGACCATGACCCGGCGGCGGGGGCTCGATCCGTGGTCGGTCGCGCAACACGCCGGGGAAGCGAAGCCGGCCCGCCGCACCTGGATCGATCCGGTGCGAACCGAGCACCTGTTCTATGCCGAAGTTCCGGCGGGTGCGAACGTGGGAGTGGAAGCGAAGGACCGGTGGGGAGAGACCTTTCACTCAACGATGCAACTCTGAACTGTGACGTGAGAACGAGAATGCAGAGTGCAGATTGCAGATTGCAGATTGCAGACTGAAGGAGTGGTGGGCGGTGACGCTCTGATATACGACTCGAAACACTTCTACACTCTGCAATCTACAATCTGCACTCTGCATTAGGGTTCATCCTTGATCCCCTCAAGGACAATCTGAATTCCCTCGGTAAACACCGCCGGTCCCACGTCCCGGGTGAACAGCGCTTTCGGCAGGGACCGCTTGAGCTCGTCCGCATGTCCTCCACCCGGCTGCGCCACCACGATCGGGTGTTGCGCCAGGCCCAGCAGCTCCATGTCGTTGGGCGCATCTCCGGCGGCAATGATCGTGAGGGGACCCGGGATCATTTCGACCAGGAATCGGGCCGCGCGGGCCTTGCTGGTCGGCCCGGTGAGGTGATAGAAACGGCCGCCTCGCGTCACCGAGAGCCAGCGGGCCCGGGCCAGCTCCGCCAGCCGGGCTTTCTGGCCCCCGGTGAGCGGCGGGTCGGGAAGGAACGGC
>DASTEX010000293.1:0-5938 GCA_035709185.1 Gemmatimonadales bacterium | reverse complement strand
CGGGCCCAGTCCACCTCCCGGATGTTCCGCACCACGCTGGGCACCATCGCGCCCTGCACGTCCCACACGATGGTGTCGTTGAGCGCCACGTTGAGTTCCCGGGCGATCTCCAGCTCCAGCGATACATCCGCCACCGCGTTCGGATCGGTGGCGGGGCCGCTCCACCATTCGCCCTCCAGCAGCTTCTCCGACCCGACCAGCGTATCGCGGTAGGTCGACCGGTATTCCCGCCGGGCGGCCCAGCCGCTCACCCGGCTCGTGTCCCGCTCTGCCGAATCGGCGATCTCGGCTTCGCCTTCGTCCAGCGTGTCGGCCGGGGAGTAGCGCACCGGCCTGCCTTTCACCGAGCGGATCCGCATCGGCACGATCGCGACCGGCGCATGCGGTACCAGCCCGGCGGCCCGGATCTCGCCTAACACCCCGTCGAGCTGGTCCGCCTGGATATCGAAGAACACCAGATTGGGCCGCCCGGCGGGACCTCCGATGCGGAGATCGCGCAGCAGGTTGTGCTGCACCAGGAACAGGGTCGCCAGCAGGGTGGCGCCGAAGCCAAGCGAGAGCACCACGGTCACCGTCTGGTTGGCGGGCCGGTACAGGTTGGCCAGGCCCTGTCGCCACAGATAAGGCCATTTGTGGGGGAAGAACCGTCGCACGCCCCGAATCAGTCCCAGCGAGGCCAGCCACAACACCAGCAGCGAGACGCCGATCCCGGCCGCGAAGAAGACGCCATCGCGGAGATCGCGCACCTGGAGAATCGCCAGCGCGGTCACGCCCAGTCCGAGCCCGGCTGCGGCCGCGAGTCGGAGCCAGTCGCGCCCCAGGTCCGCCCGCTCGTAATCCCGCCGCAGGGTGACCAGCGGCGAGACCCGCCGGATCGAAAGCAGCGGCAGCAGGGCGAACATGGTGGCCACCCACAGCCCCAGCACCATGCCCAGCAGGATGGCCCCGCCGGCCGGCCGGACCCGCACGTCCACCGGCAGCAGGTCCTGGAGCACCGAGGGCAGCACCTGCTGCACGGCCAGCCCGGCCAGGGCGCCGATCGCGCTGCCCAGCGCCGCCATCGCCAGGGCCTGCACCAGGTAGATAACGAAGATTTCTCTGGCGGTGGCGCCCAGGCAGCGCAGCACCGCGATGGTGTCGAGCTTCTGGCGGATGAACACGTGGACCGCGCTGGCCACGCCCAGGCCGCCCAGCAGCAGCGCGATCAGCGCCACCAGCCCGAGATAGTTGCCCATCCGGGTGAGCGCATCGCGCAGGTCGTCCCGGTTGTCCTCCACGCTCCGGATGGAGACCCGGTCGGGCCGGAGGGCCGGGCGGTAGGTGTTGGCCAGCTCGGTGGCCCGCGCCGGATCGGCCAGCCGGACGAAAGCTTCGTACTCCACCCGCGCGCCGAATCGGACCAGCCCGGTGGCCTCGACATCCGAAGCCGCGATGTAGATCCGGGGACTGAACGCCGAGGCGGCGGCCACGTTTCCCGGCGCCGAAGTGACCACGCCGGCTATCCGGAGCCGGGCGGTGCCTAACGCGAGGGTGTCGCCGGTCTCCGCGCCCAGCGAGGCGAGCAGGCTGGGATCCACCAGCACCTGTCCGCCCTGTTGCAGGCTCTCCCACGCGTCGGCCGGCCGGGTCTGGATCACGCCGTAGAAGGGCCAGCCCCGTTCCGCGGCCATCACCTGAACCAGGCGTACCCCCGAGGTGCGGGGCACGAAGGCCATCGCATTGAAGCTGGTGACTCGGGCCAGCCTTCCGACTCCGCCGTCCGGCGCGGGCGTCACCAGCGTGTCGAACAGGGCCTCCACCCGGTCGTTGAACGGGCGGCGGCTTCGAAGCGAGAGATCCGCGCCGAGGAGGGCCTGCGCCTGGGCCGTGACCGAGTCGCGCAGATTGGCGGCGAAGGAGTTGACCGCCACCAGCGCGGCCACTCCGGCCGCCACCGCGCCCGTCAGCAGTCCCAATCGGCGTCTGGCGCCGCGGCTCTCCCGCCACGCCATCCGCCAGATGAAGCCGCGGATCATGCTGCGGCCTGGTCTTCCACGATCACGCCATCGGCCAGCCGGATGGTGCGGCGGGCCAGCTTGGCCAGCTGCGGGTCGTGAGTGACCAGCACCAGGGTGGTGCCGGATTCCCGGTTGAGCTCGAGCATCAGGTCCACGATCGTGTGGCCGGTGCGGGCGTCGAGGTTGCCGGTCGGCTCGTCGGCGAAGAGCAGCCGGGGCCGGATGCTGAAGGCGCGGGCCAGCGCCACCCGCTGCTGCTCGCCACCCGAGAGCTGGGCCGGGTAGTGATCCATGCGGTCACCCAGGCCCACCCGCCCCAGCAGCGCCGCGGCCCGCGCGGCCGCCCCCTCCTCGCCCCGGAGCTCCATCGGGACCTGCACGTTCTCCCGTGCCGTGAGGGTCGGGATCAGATGGAAGGACTGAAATACGAAACCGACCCGGTCGGCCCGGAGCCGGGCCCGGGCGTCTTCATCCAGACCGGTAAGGTCGACTTCATCCAGCCAGACCTTGCCCGATGCCGGCCGGTCCAGGCCGGCCAGCAGTCCCAGCAGCGTGGTCTTGCCGCTGCCCGACGGTCCCACGATGGCCAGAAACCCGCCGTCCTCCAGCGCAAAGCTGATATCCTTCAACACGGTCAGCGGACGGCCGCCGGACAGGTAGGTCTGGGTCAATCCTTCACACCGAAGCATGCCACCCCCGCGGGGAATCGGATTTCAGTGATGCAAGCTAAGTACAGTCTTACGCTCGGGTTGGTTTCGCTGCTGACGGCCTGCGGCGGAGACCGGGAAAAGCCGAGTGCTGCGGGGGAGAGCCGTGGGCCGGGAGCGGCCCTCGAGTCCCCGGCGGAGCACCCGACGATCCTGGTGATTGGCACCAGTCTCACTGCGGGATACGGCCTCAGCCCCGATGTCGCCTGGCCGGCGGTGCTCCAGCGGAAGCTCGACTCCGCCGGCCTGGAGTACCGGGTGGTGAACGCCGGCGTGAGCGGCGAGACCTCCGCCGGTGCCCTCCGCCGGACCGACTGGCTGCTCGAGCGCGAGCGCCCCGCGGTCCTGATTCTCGAAACCGGCGGCAACGACGGGCTCCGGGGAATCGAGCCCGACAGCATGCGCGCCAACATCCGGGCGGTGATGGACAAGGCGAATGGGCTCTCGCCTGCGCCCGCGCTGGTGCTCTTTGCCATGGAAGCCCCCCCCAACCTGGGCGATGACTATACCACCCGGTTCCGGAGCGTCTTCGGTGAAGTGGCGCGCGAAACCGGAGCCACCCTGGTCCCCTTCTTTCTCGATGGCGTGGCGGGGGTGGATTCCCTGAATCTTCCGGATGGGATTCACCCCACGCGGCGAGGGCATGAGCTGGCCGCTGAGAATGCCTGGCGAACCCTGGAGCCGGTGCTTCGGGCCCGGGTGGCGCAGGAATAGAGCTTCGCCCGGTTTCCGGATGGCAACGGAAGACGAAGCCGGCGACCAGTGGCTGGTGGCTAATGACTCTCGACTGTTAGGTTCGGTCCATGCAAATCGATCCCCAGCGGCGCCTGGCCAGTATCCTGGTTGTCATACTGGGGATCGCGCTTCTCATCGCGGCGCTGCCCTACGCCGGCGGCCTGCTCGCTGCACCAGTTCTCGCCATCGTGTGGAACCCGTTGCACCAGGGTCTCACCCGCAGGCTCCCCCGCCGGGTCTCCGCCTGGATCATCCTCGTCCTGACCCTGCTGTTGATCGTGCTGCCCGGGATCTGGCTGCTCCGGGTCCTGGTGACGCAGGCCCAGAACGCGCTCGAAGCATTGGTGGACAGCCCCCTGCTCGCCCGGCTGGATGAGGAATTCCGCCTGGGCGGGGTCCAGATCGGTCCCGCGATCGGTGACGTCAGCCGGAACATTCTCACCTGGATCGGCACCAATGCGTTCTCCATTCTGGGCACGGCTACGCGCTTTGTGCTGAGCCTGCTGTTCTCGCTGGTGGGATTGTATTACCTGCTGATCCGGCCGGGCGAAGCCTGGAAATCGGTCGAGCCCTTTATCCCGTTCTCTACCCGTCGGACCGCGGCGATCCGGGACCGGTTCGAGGCGGTGACCTGGTCCACCGTGGTGGGCACGGGCCTGAATGCCGTAGTGCAGGGCTCGCTGGTGGCGCTTGCGTTCACGGTCCTGGGGCTGCCCAACGTCGCCTTCTGGGGCGCGGTGACCGCGGTGCTCTCGATCCTGCCGATCGTGGGAAGCGGGCTGGTCTGGGCACCCGCTGCCGTTTCCCTCCTGCTCGACGGTCGGACCGTGGCCGCGGTCGTCCTGGCCCTCTACGGCGCGATCATCATCGCCAACGTGGATAACCTGCTCCGTCCCATGATCTACCGGCGCTACGCCCAACTGCACCCCATGGTCACCCTGGTGGGCGCGGTCATCGGCGTCGAGTATTTCGGGATTGTGGGACTGGTCCTCGGACCGCTCGCCATTCAGTACTTCCTGGAGCTGGCCGTGGTCTACCGCGAGGAGTACGGCGTCAAGCCCGAAAACAGTGAGCGGTGAGGAGAAGTTCCTCACCGCTCACGCTTTCTGCTTTCAGCTATCAGCAATCAGTTATCAGTTTAGCTAACACCTATCAGTCCTGACGGCTAACGGCTAACGGCTGCCGCTACGGCCGGTCGCGGCACTGCGCGTTGGGCTGGGGCGGCGCGCTCCGGCTGTCGTAGATCTCCACCCGCCGGTTCTGGGCCCGTCCCTCGCTAGTGCGATTGTCGGCGACCGGATGGCATTCGCCGCCGCTTACCCTGGTCCAGCTTTCCATCCGCGCCATTTCGATACCGTGTGTTGCCAGCGTATCGACCACGGCCTGGATCCGCCGGGTGCCAAAGCGTTCATTGGTCCGGATGCTGCCGATCCAGTCGGTGTGTCCGTAGATCACCAGCTGGAGGTTGGGGAAGCGTTTCAGCGTTTCCGCCAGGGCCCGCAGCGAATCCCGCTCGGCGGCGTAGTTGACGTTGGTGCTGTCGAACTCGAAGAAGGCCCGGAGCGTGATCGTGATCGGCTTCACCGTTACCGTGGCGCGGGCGGCCTTCCCCTCACCGCACTGGGCGAACACGGTGTAGGTGCCCGGCAGCGTGGGGGTCGCGTAGTCGCGGCCGGTCACGGTTCCCGCGTCGGCCGTCAGCGTGGCGGTCTCCAGCTCGCGGGAAGTCCCGTCGCTGGAGAAGGCGGTCACCTTGTACGTGACCGTCTGCCCCGGGGGCACTTCGGTGGTCGCGGGATCGAGCTCGCAGCGATCGAGGGTCACCCGCGGAGCCGGACGTTCCTGGGCGCAGATCCGGGCCGTGTCGGTGGACCGCTGCCGCGCGTTCGGGTTGGAGACTTCAATGTCCACACAGCCCGCCTGGGTGGCGGTGAACGACGTCCCGGTCAGCGTGCCCTGGCCCGAGGTGATCCGGGCAGTGGAGGCGCCGGTTACGTCGATGACGTCACCGTCGCACTCGAAGCCGGCCACCCGGAAACCGGCCCGGTCGCCCACCATGATGTTCTGGTTCTTGGGCTCCACCCGGATCGAGTCCAACCGGTCGCGGCAGCGGCCGGTCATCACGCTGATCCCGAACTGGACCCCGATCATGGAATTCTTGTCGTCGGCATCGACCTCCACCTCGGGCGAGGGGATGTAGTCCAGTGTGCCACTGAGCCGAAGCGACCAGGTCTCATTGAGCTTGAGACGGAATCCGGTGATGCCGCCGAGGCCCCAGTCGGACCCGTCGAACTCCGCCGCATCGGACTGGTAGAAGTTGTAGTTCACCCGCGGTCCGAGGAACCAGCTGAACTGGTTGCTCATCGGCAGATTGAAGTTGATGCCGAGATGCAGCGGGTAGTACTTGGCCCTGACCTCGGTGGCTAGCCCAGTAGGGAGGTCGGCCCAGTTGTACGAGCCATCGAACTCCAGGTTTACCAGCGGGCTGAAGAAGTGGCC
>DASTEX010000292.1:0-3185 GCA_035709185.1 Gemmatimonadales bacterium | reverse complement strand
GCGACATGAGGAACCGTGAGGCTGTTAGCGGGGAGCAGCACTGCCGACTGTGTTGCGGACGAATATATCCCGCGGTCCCGCCGTTGGTTATGATACGCCCGGGAGGTCGGGCAATGCTGCTCCACAGCGTCGAGATCACCGGGGGCGATCAGCCCGGGAGAGTACGAGTGCTGGGCCGGGTGCGCTACGACGGCGACGGCCTGGAAGAGGTCATCTGGTTCGACCTCCCGGCCGCGCTCGAGAGCCAGCTCTCGTCCTCCGGCCATCCCTGGCTGGTCGCCCTCTTGCCGCTGGCGGTCTCGCTCCAGGAACCGCTCCGCATAACGGTCCCGGTGGATCCGTTTCTGCTGGAAGGCTGCCGGGCCGTGCTCGACGTCTGGAAGGCGTGGGACTCCGCTCGTGACCCCATCCCGATCGAGGCCCCGACAATCGCGCCGCCTCACCGGTCCGACCCTGCCAGCACCGGACTCTTCTTCTCCGGCGGAGTGGATTCCTTCTATTCGCTGCTCCGGCGCAACGGCCCCGAGGCCAACAGCACTCGCCCGCCGGTCACCGATCTGATCCTGATTCACGGAGCGGACATTCCGCTGGCCAACGCGGAGGCGTTCAACCGGCTACGGCCCCGCCTGGCTGAGGTGGCCGATCAGCTCGGCATCGAGCTGGTGGACATTAGCACCAACGCGAGGGAGACCCGATGGGGCCGCGCGAACTGGCCCCTGCTGTCACACGCTGCACTGCTCATCGCGGCGGGACTGGTGCTGGAACCTCGATTCGCGCGCTTGCTGATCGCGTCGAGCGCACCCTATGAGCAACTGCAGCCCTATGGCTCGCACCCTATCACTGATCCGCTGTTTTCGACCAGCCACACGCGGGTGATCCATGACGGCGCCGACACGGACCGGCCGGAGAAAATCACCTATATCGGGTCGCATCCCGCGGTGCTCCAGCACCTCCGGGTCTGCTGGATCGGACGGAACGACTCCAACTGCGGACGCTGCCCAAAGTGCCTCAACGCCATGATGGGTCTGGAGCTGGCCGGGACGCTGGCAAAGTGTCAGACGTTGCCGCGTTCGATCGAACCTGCCATTTACCGGCAGGTCTACTTCGAGAGCCAGGGCACCTACCCCGCGTACGGGATCGTGCGGGGTCTCCGCCAGCGCGCCTGGCTGGCCGGGAGACGGGACCTGGTTGCGTTGATGGACCAGGCGCTCGCGCGGAGCGACCGGCTCCGCCTTACGAGAGATGTGCTCGAAGGACTGGCGCGCCGCGGCCTCATCCCCACCCGGCTCAGCCAGAGGCTGGTGGCCCGCATATTCCGGTCATCGGTCAGATATTGATCTCAGCTGCCGAATTTCCTCAGGCAGGCAGCCACCGCGGCGGCACCACCGTGCTCGGCCCATCCCATCGCCGTGCCACCATGGAGATCATCTCTGATCATCGGATCGGCACCCCGTTCGATTAGGTATTGCACCATCTCCAGCCGCCCATTCTGTGCGGCCAGGTGCAGCGCCGTCACTCCCTGCCCGTGTGACGGTCCCCCGAAGGTTCCGCGCTGATTGACCTCGGCGCCATGATCGAGCAGCCATCGCGCCGCCTCGATCCGCCCGTTGGCCGCGGCCCAGATCAACGGCGTCCCCCGATACGGATCCGCGTTCAGCCGCGCCCCCCGCTCGACCAGGAGCGGCAGGACGCCCACCCGGTCGCTCTTCGCCGCCCAAACCAGCGCCTCGTCGAGCACTTCCTGCGGGTCATCGGAGGGTGACCATTTCGGAAACCCGCTGTGCGGCCGGTAGAACCCACGCCCCGCCCCTGCCGTGGCGGTCAGACCGCCGTCCGCCCTGAAGCACTCCTCCACGAGGTTTCGACGCCCGAGACCTGCGGCAATGCGCAGGTTGCGCGGCACGACCTCCCGCCCGGCAAGGAGATCCGCTGCCTCTCGATGACCCCAGAAGAGTGCGACGGCGAGCGGCGTCCCTCCCGAGCCGTGCGCCTCGGCGTCGACCCGCGCCCCCGAGGCAATCAGCAACTCGGCCATCTCTGAGTCGTTGCGGTACGCCGCCTGGTGCAACGGGGTCCACCCCCGGTCGTTGGGCAGGTTCGGATCAGACCCGGCGGCCAGCAACTGCCTCAACAGTGCCAGTCGGTCTCCCCCCAGGGCGGCGAGCGCCGCCCGCTCGCGCGCATTCTGCGGTGGGGCGCACGGCAGCAGACTGCAGGCCAGGTTGAGGAGCGAGTTGCCGTTGGTACCGCGGGCCCGTACCAGGTCGGGGTGGCGGTCCAGCAGCTCTGTGATGCGCCCGAAGTCCAGGCGTTGGCCGGCCTCCATCAGCTGCATGAAGGGCTCGACCGCTTCGCCCCGGTTCAGCCGGTCCAGGTGCTCGGAAAATCCCTTCCAGTCCGGGAAGCCGTGTTCCCGCGCGTAGACCAGGCGAGCATCGCCGATGGTAAACGCGCCGGTGCGCGCGGCCGAAGTGATCGACTCATCGCTGGCGTCGGCAAAGTGAGGATGCCAGGTCCGCACCTGGTCGATGGATCCCGGCGCCCCATCGGAGAGGACTTCCAGGAGACCGTGGGCCCGGTCGTCGTAGTACCGCAGTTCCCGTTCGATGGGACGGGTGTGGCGCACCCCGAGCACGGCCTCGATGTGCGCCTTGAGCTTCGGCCAGCTGGGAAAGCCGTACTCGCGAGCCAGAACCAGCTGGGCGTCGTGCAGGGACAGTTTGGGCGGCGGCCAGTGATCCGCCGCCACCCCGGCCAGCCGGGGGTGGTGGGAGCGAAACCGGGCCGCGGCATCGGGGTCGCCCGCGCGAGCCGCATCGAGCAGCTCACGTGCCTGCTTTCGCTGCTGCTCGAGGTTAGGCGTAGGAGGGAGGGTCCGCGCAGGGCGCGGAGCGGTGGGACCGGACATGCGACCTCCTTCTGGAGCACCCGGTGTCCGCACAGCGGGCGAAAGAGGTCGTACGGCATTGACCTATACTGCAAGCAGGTGGGCGCTGCCCTTTCCGCGGACCGGATGCACCCTGCGAGCGCAGGTCGAGTATATGTCGAGGGCCGGTGACTTCACAAGCCGGCCACAGGGAAAACGGACTCTCGACGCGCTTCCTCCTTACCCCGTGGTGAGTCAGAGTGCTCAGCGGCCCTCACCCTGCGCCCATAGCTCCTGGAGGGTGACACCCGGGCTCCGG
>DASTEX010000291.1:0-2321 GCA_035709185.1 Gemmatimonadales bacterium | reverse complement strand
GGGGTGATGGCGACCAGTCCTGCGACGGCGCCGGTGGCGGCACCGATGGTAGTCGGCGCCTTGTGCTGGACCCACTCCGGGATCAACCAGCCGAGCATTGCCGCAGCTGCGGCGAGGTGGGTGGCAACGAATGCGGTGCCGGCGAGCCCGTTGGCTCCCAGGGCGCTTCCGCCGTTGAAGCCGAACCAGCCGAACCACAGGATCGATGCCCCAAGGATCACCATGGGCCCGTTGTGGGGCCGGATGGCGTCATGCGGGTACCCCTTGCGCTTGCCCATGTAGATGATGCAGGCCCGTGCTGCGATTCCGGCGTTGATGTGAACAACGGTCCCGCCGGCGAAGTCCAGAGCCGCCACGCCGCCCTCGGCGAAGCCGAGCCAGCCGCCGCCCCACACCCAGTGGGCGACGGGGGAGTAGACCAGGATCGACCATAGGGCCAGGAACATCACGTAGCCCTTGAACTTCATCCGTTCTGCGACGGCGCCGGTGATCAGCGCCGGGGTGATGACTGCGAACATCATCTGGAAGATCATGTAGACGTTGTGGGGGATGGTCGGTGCGTTGGCGAACGGTTCGGCTCCGACATCCTTCAAGAAGGCAAAGTCGAATCCTCCGATGATCGAACCGACGTCCGTGCCGAAGGCGAGGGTGTAACCGAACATCATGAACAGGACGGACACCAACCCCAGCGCAAAGAAGGATTGCATGATTGTTCCGATGACGTTCTTGCTGCGTACGAGCCCCCCGTAGAACAGGGCCAGCCCGGGGGTCATGAACATCACCCGTGCGGCGCTGGCGAGTATCCAGGCGGTATCTCCAGTGTCGATCTCCGGCATTTGTCTCCTCTCGGTTCGCTCGGCGGGCAGCCGAAAAGCTTCCGCGTGGAGGACGTTACCGGACGGGTGTTTCCTGTTTGTTACGGACTACGTTGCAGGAATGTTAAGAAATCTAACGACAGTTTTTGCCTAGGGAGCGGCCGAATAGGACCGGTAGAGGGCCTTTGCGACGAGCTGGGCGCCGGTGAAATCGCGGCAGTCGACCGGGTCGATCAGCCAGGACTGCCACCGGTCGAGAGGCTCGTCCCCCGATGCGTCCGGGCTCCACGCGAAAACCAGCAACCAGGCCGGCCGGCCCTCGAACGACGCCTCCCGGGCGAGAAGCGGGGCCATCGGGTAGCTCTGGGTGGCGGACACCCGGCCGAGGCACTCGTCCGCGGCCTGGTTGGTGAACAGCTCGGGTGCGCTGTCCTCAGCGCTTGCGGGCCCGCCGGCTGCGGTGCCCGGCGGCTCCGCGGCCGGCGCGGGGGCGGCATTGCCGGCGGAGTCGGCTGCTGTATCCGATCGAGCCATCGCTTCCGGAGCCGCCGCAGAAGCGCTTCCCGAGGACTCGCGCCCGGCGAAAGCCTCCCCCTTTAGATCGGCGTCCCGTCGATCGGCGTCGCCCGCCCGGTAGCGATTGATGCCGGCAGTCACCTCGGGCAGGGCGGCAACCGTGCGGTCGACCTGGTCCCCCGACTCGAAGTTGAACCCCGCACCGCCGGAGGCGGGCGCGGCTGCCTCGGTCAGTGCCTCGTTGGACGTATCCCGGCCTTCCGGGAGGAGGAAAGAGAAAGCGAAGGCGGTGAACGCGACCAGCACGAGCCCGCCGGCCAGGGCCCAGCGGGGGAAGCCAAACCGCCTGCTTGTGGAGGCGGCGGGCCTGCTGGCCAGGATGGTCTGGCGAAGCGTTCGGTGCTCGTCGGCGGTCATCGTGACCGGCCCGAGAGCGGCTACCGACCCCATGGCTGCGGCCAGCCTGGTCCGGGCGGCGGAGCAGTCGGCGCAGGTCGCGAGGTGCTCCTCGACCTCCGACCGCTCGCGGCCGTGGAGCTCACCGTCGAGGTAAGCGCTCAGCGACTCCGGTTCCAGGTGTGCTTTCATTCTTGCCCCGTTAGACGGCCGGGCCCGCCGCCCGGTTCCGTGTCCTCGGACATGCCCAGCAGCTCGATCAGGCGCATGCGGCCCCGGGCAATCCGGCTCTTCACCGTCCCGGATGGCGCCCCCGTGGCGGCGGCGATCTCGTCGTAGCTCATCCCGTACAGGTCCCGCATCACGATCGGAACCCGCTGGTCCTCGGGAAGGCCCCGCAGCGCCTGCTCGACGATCAGCCGGGTGTCGGCCTCCCGTTCGGTCCCGGCCAGCTGGGTGGGGAGGGTTTCCATCGGGACCGGGGTGCGGGATTTCCGCCTCCCAATATCGTGACACGCGTTGGTGGTCAGCCGGTACAGCCAGGTGGTGAACGCGGATTGGTGGCGGAAGGACGAGGCCCGGCGGAACACCGTG
>DASTEX010000290.1:0-2839 GCA_035709185.1 Gemmatimonadales bacterium | reverse complement strand
ACGAACTCGCCGGTCGTGAGGTCGATGGCGGCGAGGCCGGCGGGAGGCGCGGTTTCCAGCCGTCCAGCCGTCGAGCCGTCCAGTCGGCCGATACTCACCGCCACGATCCAGTTGTTCCGCCCTCCGGCAACCCAGCCTTCCTCGAACTGGGCGCCGGGAGTCACCGTCTCCACCACTTCGCGCCGGACCAGCCCCTTGGCCTTGCGGGGGTCTTCCACCTGCTCGCAGATGGCCACCCGGTGCCCGTGGCCCACCAGCTGCCTGAGATACTCGGCTGCGGCCTTCACCGGCACACCGGCCAGCGGGACCCCGTCTCCCCGGGAGGTGAGGGTGATGCTGAGCACCCGGGAGGCCAGCTCGGCATCGTCGAAGAACATCTCGTAGAAATCGCCCATGCGGAAGAACAGGATCGCATCGCGATGACGCGACTTGATCTCGCGGTACTGCACCAGCAAGGGGGTGTTTTCGGAGAGCGTGACGCTCACGGGACCCGGACCACGAAGGGGCGGGCCCCGATCCGGATGCGGATCTCGCTGGCGGCCGCGTCGGCGTCGGCCTTGGTGCGGAATGCGCCGACCCGGACCTTGAGGAGCCCCGACTCCCGCACCACGATGGCGGTGTATCCGGCGCGCTTGACCCGGGCGATCTCGGCATTCGCCGCCGCCTGGGTCCGCACCGCGGAGACCTGGGCATAGAAGCCGGGACGGCCGGACGGCTGGACGGCTGGACGGCTGGTCCGCCCCGGCGGGGCGGTGCGTGCAATGGAATCGGACCTGGCCCGCTCGATCGAGTCGACGATCGCCGTCGAGGCCAGTCCCTGGCAACGCTGCTTCTGGAACTCGAGCTGATTGCGCAGCTCGACGTCGCTCCCGGCAGCGAGCAGCCCGGCGTCGGCCAGCCGGCAGGCGGTGGCCGCGTCCCGCCGGTCCCCGGCGGCGCGAGCCCCCCAGAACGCGGCAATTCCCGCGACCGGGGTGGCGGGGTAGTCGCGCAGCAGGATCTCGATCTGGCGTACCGTCGCCTCGGTGTTGCCGACCGCGTAGTCGAGCTGAGCGAGCTGCAGCAACGCGTCGTCGGCCCAGTCCGACTGGGCGTAATCCACCACGACCCGGCGGAGATGGAGCCGCCGGTCCGCTTCGGTCGCCGCGAGAAACCCCATCGTGTAAAGGGCTTCCGCATAGAGCGAATCGGCGGGCTGAAGCGAGCCCAGGATCCGGCCCACCACGGCGCGGGCCGAGTCGGAGAGGCCGTCCTGGGCCAGCCGCACCGCGGCGGCGAGGCGGGGCTCTGATTGGGCGGCTAGACGGCTGGACGGCTGGACGGCTGGCAGGAGCAAGAAAAGCGACGGAACGACGCAAAGACGCGACGCAAAGACGCAAAGACGCAAGGACGCAAGGCAGGTCACTTTGCGTCGTTGCGTCGTTGCGTCTTTGCGTCGTTCCGTCTGCCTCATGCGGCACTCCTTGCGCGGTGCGCCAGCTGCATCACCAGGTCGATCAGCACCGCGCGTTCGTCGGCCAGCGTGGTGTCCTTGAGGCGGAAGTCGGCCCGGCGTGCCGCCAGGATGGCCGCGTTGATGCGCGGCATGGGCCAGGCCTCGGCCACACGGCTCCAGCGGGCTGCGACGGCCTTGTAGTCGAGCTTGGGGGGCCGAGCCCGGAGCAAAGCGGAAAAGACCGCCCCCTCGAGATTCCTGCCCCGGTGCCCCTTGTCGTAGTGGGCCCGGGCGATCCCGAGGCCGATGAGCTGGGTACCCAGCAGGGTCAGGAGCCCCACTCCGGACACGCCGGCCTGGTCGAGCAGGTGTCCCAGCATGGCCGACGCGGGCCCGGGGCGGTCCTCGACCACGGCCACAACCCAGTCGGCGGTGGTTTCGCCATGCCGGATGCCAAGCAGGGCAGTCACCTGGTCCACCGTGATGGGAACGTCTCCGCCGAGACCGGTGAGCTTGTCGAGCTCGCTCCGGGCCGCCCCGAGGTCTCCGTCGACCGCGTTGATGAGATGCCGGGCGGCCTCGGGCTCGAACGTGATGCCGCGGTCCTGGGCCCGCGCGAGGACCCACTTTTCCCCGAGCTTCGGGGAATACCGCCCCACTTCCACGGTGCAGGCCAGCCGGGCCAGGTCCGCGTCGGCCTCGTTCCGGTCGTCGTCCCGCCGGGGCGCTCCCTGCACCAGGATGAGGACCGTTTCGGGAGCGGGATGCTCGAGGTAGCGGAGCACCGCGGCCTTGGCCCGGGCCTTCCTGGTCCAGGCCTCGACGTCGCGGATCACCACCAGCCGGCGGTCGGCCATCATCGGCAGGGTGGTGCAGAGCGCCTCGACGGCGTCGGGGTCGAGCTGAGCGGCGCTGCGCACGTCGTGGTTGAATTCCCGGAGGCCCGGATCCACCACCCGGTCGAGCACCGCCCGCACCGCTTCGTCCTTGAGCACATCCTCCTCGCCGTACAGGTATGTCGCGGGGGGGATTTCACCCGCTTTGACCTGTTTGGAGAAGGAGTCGAAGGAGAGTGGGGGCATGCAGAAAGGTACTAGGGAGCTAGAGAGCTAGGGAGCTAGGAGAAAGCCGTCACCCCAGCTCCCTAATTCCCTAGCTCCCTAGCCCCTGACAAAGCAGTTCACATACATCAACGCGCACAAACTCTTGCCGTCCCGGATCTTGCCGCTCCGGATCATCTTCCCCACCTCGCTCCAGCGCTTCTCGTGAACCGTGATGAATTCATCGGGTTCCCGGGCCAGGGCAACCGGAAGCAGTCCACGGGCGAGGTAGAGGTGGATGCGCTCGTCGGTGAAGCCGGGCGTGGTGAAAATGGTGGCGAGCCGCACCAGCGTCTTCGCCGCC
>DASTEX010000289.1:0-7816 GCA_035709185.1 Gemmatimonadales bacterium | reverse complement strand
GATTACTTCGCTGACCGGCGTGGCTTCGTAAGGGTCGGAAGGTCGGAAGGACGGTCTTCCGACTTTTCCGACCTTTCCGACCCTTCCGACTCCTGGTATATCCCAAGACCCCAGAAAGTGAGAAGTATGCTCCTCCTCCTCTACGGTGCGGCGCTGGTTGCCACTCAGGCCCCGGCCCAGGCCGAGGCAGCGCCCGCTCCGATCGTCATTCGTGCCGCCCGGATGCTCGACCTGCAGGCGGGGCAGATCCGGAACGACATCCTCGTGGTGGTCCAGGGGGACCGGATCACTGCGGTGAACCCGGCCACGCCGCCGTCCGGCGCCCGGGTCATCGACCTGGGAGACGTTACCCTGTCGCCCGGTTTCATCGACCTGCACACCCACCTGACCGGCGAGATCTCCGCCGCCTCCTTCATCGCGCCGGTGACCCTCACCGAGGCCGACTTCGCTTTCAATGCAGTCGGCTACGCCCTGAAAACCGTCCGCGCGGGCTTCACCACCGTGCGGGATTTCGGGGGCGATATCACCGTGGCGCTGGGAAAGGCCGTGACCCGGGGGGCCGTGGTCGGTCCCCGGGTGGTTCCCTCCCGGAACTCGCTCGGCATTACCGGCGGCCATTGCGATGTCACCGGTTTCGCCCCCGGCATTCTCGAGCAGGGACCCGAGGATGGAGTGGCGGACGGTCCGTGGGAAGTGGTGGAGGCCGTGCGCTACCAGATCAAGCACGGCGCCCAGGTCATCAAGACCTGCGCGACCGCCGGCGTGCTCTCGCTCGAGGGCCCGGTCGGCGCCCAGCAGTACACCGAGGAGGAGCTCAAGGCGATGGTGGACGAGGCGGCCCGCCACGGCATCCGGGTGGCCGCGCATGCCCACGGGACCGACGGCATCAAGGCAGCGGTGCGAGCCGGCGTAATCTCGATCGAGCACGGATCCCAGCTGGACGACGAGGCCATCGCGCTGATGAAGCAGCGCGGCACTTATCTGGTCCCCACCACCTACCTGGTGGACCGCATCAACCTCGCGGTCCTGCCGCCGCTGGTGCGGAAGAAGGCGGAAACCATCCTGCCGATCGCCCGGGAGAGTCTCAAGAAGGCCATCGGGGCAGGTGTAAAGATCGGCTTCGGCACCGACGCAGGGGTATACCCGCACGGCGAAAACGCGAAGGAATTCGCCGTCCTGGTGAAGCAGGGAATGACCCCGATCGATGCCCTGCGGGCCGCCACGGTGAACGCGGCCGATGTGTTAGGCGTGACCGACCGGGGCCTGATCGCCGAAGGCCGGCTGGCGGATCTCATCGCCGTTCCCGGCGACCCGCTGCGTGACATCACCGCCACCGAACGGGTCTCGTGGGTCATGCTCGGCGGGAAGGTCGTGAAGGAGAAGCCATGATGCAGCGGTTCACTCATTTCGTTCTGCTTCTTGCGGGGCTGGCCCTGCTGCCGGCCCCGGTTGGGGCCCAGCAGGTCCCGGGCAGCTTCACCGTCGAGCAGGTGAAGTCCTATCCCTTCCCCGCCGAGCTCACGGCCTCCGGCACCGGCTCGCGCATCGCCTGGACCTTCAACGAGCAGGGGCAGCGCAACATCTGGGTGGCGGAAGGGCCCGCTTTCACCCCGCGGCGGCTCACCGGCTACTCCGACGATGACGGGCAGGAGCTGACCAGCCTCAGTATTTCGGCCGACGGGAAGTGGGTGGTATACGTCCGCGGCGGCGACCACGGCTCCAACTGGGACGATGGGTTGCCGGTCAATCCCACCTTCAATCCGGTGCCACCCAAAGTGCAGATCTGGAGCGTTCCCTTCGCCGGCGGCGATCCCCGTCCGCTGGGCGAGGGTGACGGTCCTGTCATCTCCCCCCGCAGCGACGTGGTGGCGTTCATCCGCGGCGGCCAGATCTGGACCGTGCCGGTGGACGGCTCGAGCGGCGCAAAGGCCCTCTTCACCGCGCGGGGCAGTAACGGCGAACCGGTGTGGTCACCCGATGGTTCCCGGCTGGCCTTCGTGTCCAACCGGGGGGATCACGCCTTCATCGGCGTGTACCGCGGGGAGCGGACCCCACTCACCTGGATCGCTCCCTCGTTCTCGCGCGACCGTTCTCCCCGCTGGTCGCCCGATGGCGCTCGTCTCGTCTTCGTCCGGATGCCGGGGGCTGGCGGCGTGCCGGACTCACTGCTGGTGCGGCGGCACAATCCCTGGTCTATCTGGGCGGCCGACGTCGCCAGTGGCCAGGCCCGCCCGCTCTGGAAAGCGCCGGCCACCCTGCCGGGATCGGTTCCCACCACGGACGGTGGATTCAATCTCCATTGGGCCCAGGGCCGCATCGTGTTCCTGTCGTATATGGATGGCTGGCCCCACCTGTATTCGCTACCCGAATCCGGGGGCGAGCCCCTGCTGCTCACGCCCGGCAACTTCATGGCCGAGCACATCACGCTGAGCGCCGACCGGAAGTGGCTGGTCTTTTCCGGCAATACCGGGCCGGACCCGCTCGATCTCGACCGGCGGCACGTGGTGCGGGTGCCGGTAGATCGCGCCGCGGTTGAAGTGCTCACGCCGGGGACGGGACTGGAATGGACCCCGGTCGTAACCGGGGACGGCGCTCACCTGGCCTACTTCAGCGCCACGCCCGAGCGGCCACCCTTGCCGGCCGTGATGCCGTTCCGGGGAGGCGCGGGCAAAGTCCTCGCCGCCGACCGGATTCCGCGGGACTTCCCGGCCGGCCTGGTCACGCCGAAGCAGGTGACCTTCCGGGCGCCCGACGGTCTGACCGTTCACGGCCAGGTGTTCGAGCCGCCCGGCAGCCCCACCGGGAAGAAACCGGCGATCATCTACGTGCACGGTGGCCCTCCCCGGCAGATGCTGCTCGGCTGGCATTACTCGGATTACTACTCCAACGCGTACGCCAGCAATCAGTACCTCGCCAGCCGCGGGTTCGTGGTGCTCTCGGTGAACTACCGGCTGGGCATCGGGTATGGCTACGACTTTCACCAGCCTGCGGGAGGCGGCATCGCCGGGGCGGCGGAATACCAGGACGTCAAGGCAGCCGCCGAATGGCTCGCCACTCGTCCGGACGTGGATGCTGCGCGCATCGGGATCTATGGCGGTTCCTACGGCGGCTACCTGGTGGCGCTGGCGCTGGGACGGGATTCGAAGCTCTTCGCCGCCGGGGTGGACATTCACGGGGTCCACGACCGCACCGGCAACCGGGGCTGGAACCTGCTGTCGCCGGAACGCTACGAGCGCGCGCCCGATGCGGAATCGGCGGTCAAGGTGGCGTGGGAATCTTCACCGGTCTCCGCGGTGGATACCTGGACCTCCCCGGTGCTCATCATCCATGCCGACGACGACCGGAACGTCCGGTTCAACCAGAGCACGGACCTGGTCCGCCGGCTGGAGCAGAAGGGCGTGCCGGTGGAAACGCTGGTGATCGTGGACGACACTCATCACTTCATGCGGCATGCGAACTGGCTTACCGTGAACCAGGCGACGGCGGAGTTCTTCGTTCGGAAGCTCGGCAATCATCACTGAGTCGGAAGGGTCGGAAGAGTCGGAAAGGTCGGAACCTCAGCGTAGTTTTCCGACCCTTCCGACCCTTCCGACCCATTAGCGGAGCCTCGTCAGCAGAACGGCAATCCGCTTGGCCTGCAGCGCAAGCGAGCGAAGATCGGCCGTCTCATGCACCGAGTGCCCGCCGCTGCCCATCATGCCCACTCCGTCGATTCCCATGTCCACCAGGCCGGCGGTGAATGAAATGTCGGCCGCACCCGCCGAGGCCGGGTCGACCGGAGTCACCGACCCCTGCCCCAAGTCGCGGCTCGCCCGATCCAGCAGGGCGAGCAGCCGGCGGTTGCCGTCGGTCGGCGCCATCGGCGGGTAGGTATCCTCGAACTTGATCGACGCCTCCGACAGCGGGTAGTGCTTCCGGACCAGCGCTTCCATCCGCTCCTTGGCCCGTTCCCGCTGCTCCGGCGTCAGCGTGCGGAGATCGCCCGTGACCACGGCTTCGTCGGCGATCACGTTGCTCTTGCCGAAGACGGAGGCGCGCTCGCCGGTCTTCTCCAGAGTCACCGTGGTTCCCCCCGCGATCAGACCGGGATTGAAGGTGAGATTGGGTTCGCCGGCCAGCGAGTCGCGAAACGCGCCCAGCACCCGCGCCGCCTCGAAGATGGCGCCGCTGCCTACGTCCCGCTTGAAGATCAGGGACGAGTGTCCCGGGCGGCCCGTCGTCGCCAGGGTCCACCCGGTCCATCCCCGCCGCCCGATCACGGCCGTCCGCGGATCGCCGTCACCGTCCTCGAAACCGATGGCAATGTCGGCCCAGCGGGCGGCATCGACCAGAACCTGGCGGCTGGCCTCGAGTGGTTCGCCGGTGTCCTCTTCGTCCCCGGTCAGGACCACGGTCACCTGAACCCGGTCGAGCAGGCCGGTCTGCCGCAACGCACTCAGTGCCAGCAGCATGACGACGTTGCCGCCCTTCATGTCGATGATGCCAGGCCCTCGCGCAATGGAGTCGGAGAGCCGCTCGAATTTCTGGAACGGGGAGTCCGGTTCGAAGACGGTATCGAGATGGCCGATGAACAGGATCCGGGGTCCCGGCTGCCTGCCCCGCCACTCGGCCACCAGATGCCCCGCCCGGCCCCACGGCCGCCCGTCGATCCAGCGGGTGCGGAACCCCAGCCGGTTGAACTCGACCTGGAACAGGCGCCCGACCTGGCGCACACCGTCGAGATTGAAGGTCCCGCTGTTGAGGTTGACCGCCCGCTCGATCAGTTCCAGCGCCTGAGGAACGCCCTGGTCCACGGCTCGCACCAGGCGCCGCTCGGCCCCGGAGAGATTCTGAGCAGCAGCCATGGCAGGCGACAGAAGCAGCAGCAGGACCAGCACTCTGGCTCTCATACTCAATACCGGTGAAATCCGTCGGGAGAGTATACGGCGGCAGCACTCAGAACAACCCCGGTTGGGGGGACTGGTTCCGCCCTGAACGCTCTCGGGGACACAAACCGTGAGCCGGCGCGGAGCCGGAGGGCGGCATGGAAAGGCTAACGACTAGCGACTCGAGACCAACGACTCGAAAAGCCTGAGCTGCCGCAGCATGAGCCGGCGATACCAGATGGCCCACAGCAGGAAACCGGCCCCGATCCCCGCCGAGAGTAACAGGGCCATTCCCCCCACCCGGAACGGCTCCAGCATCGTCCAGACCAGCATCGCCAGCAGCTGAAGCAGCACGATCCCGATCACGAAGCGGACCGTTCGCAGCCCGCGCCGGCATCGCAGAATCGAGATCGCGACGAAGGCCTCCGTCGTCTCGGCCAGCGGCCGCCAGGTCCCGCGCCGGTTCCAGACCGTGAAAGCGGTCAATACGGCTATATAAACGACAACGCCACCCACCAGGATAGAGCCGCCCGAAGCCGGCATGCGCCGGGCAGCCAGGTAAGCGAACGCCAGCCCGGCCAGGCTGATCAGCGCTTCGCTCACCACCACCAGCGTCATGAGCATTCGGCGGCGCCGCTCCCGCCGCATCAGGGTTTCCAGCGAGAGCCCATGCGCCACCGGCGCGGACTGCCAGGCGGCCGCCAGCGCGGTCCACTCTTCGGAAATGGGATGAGTCATGAAGCGGGCTCCTTCGCGTTCAGCAGGTCTCGCAGCAGCCGGCGCGCCCGCGAGAGCCGGGCCGCGATCGCATTCTCCTGGGCGCCGAGCACGTCACCCACTTCCCGCTGCGACAGACCTTCCAGTGTCAGCACCACCGCGGCCCGGTAGATCTCCGGCAGCCGCCGAATGGCCGCGGCCAGTCGCTCGTGCTGTTCCTGCTCCGCCACTCCGGCCGAAGGATCGGAGCGCTCATCCGGCAGCTGCTCGGCGGCGGAGAGATCCAGGCCGCGCCGGCGCTGCCGCCAGCGATGGGTGAGGCCCCGATTGTGCGCAATGCGAAACACGAAGGTCCGCTCCGTGCTTTCCCCCCGGAAGGAAGGCAGCGCCCGCCAGATCGCGAGCCCGATTTCCTGCAGCAGGTCCTCCCGCTCCACTGGGTCCCATTCGTAGACGGCCGCCAGGCGCGCCAGCGCGGGGCCGTGCTCGTCGAGCAGCCGGGCGAAGCGTTCCCGGGGGCCGGTTTCGACCATTCCTCTGGCAGTCTCCCGATTGGGGCGGACCTGACGGCGACTGCGGGACGCCGGACCGTGTCAGGAATCCCGGCTGGCACAGACTGTTTCTCCGACCATTGCATCAGGAGCCGGGGAGCCATGCGCCGAATCAGTCTACTGGTTGCGATCTACCTCTGCGCGGTGGAGCTCCTCACCGCCCAGCAGACCGTGGTGCTGCGCGGAGTGACCCTCATCGATGGCACCGGCGCCGCGCCGATGCCGAACGCGGACGTGGTCATCCGGGGGGACCGCATCCTGGCCGCGGGCCGGCGGGGAACTGTGAGCCTTCCATCCGGCGCCACAGAGCGAAACCTGAGCGGGAAATACCTGGTTCCCGGGTTCATCGACATGCACGCGCACGTGGCGTTCGGGCCGGTGAAAGTCGGGCAGAAGCCCAACGAGCCCCGCCTCAGCATGGTCTACGACCACGAAGCGTCGCGGATGATGCTCCGCCGGCTGCTGGAATATGGCGTGACCACCGTGAGAAACCCGGCCGGCCCCACGCTGGAAGCGGTTGCGCTGCGGGACCAGGTGGCCCGGGGTGAGGTTCCCGGCCCGCGCGTCTTCACGGCCGGTGCGGTCATCGACTTCATGACCAGTCCCGGTCTCGCGGTCGGCGCGACCACCGACTCGGCGGTCCGGGCCGAAGTCCGGGCCCAGGCCGGCGCCGGCGTGGACTACATCAAGCTCTACGCCGGCCTGGCCCCGCCGCTCATGGCCGCGGGTATCGATGAGGCCCACCGCCACGGCCGCAAGGCGATCGCGCACACCCTGTTCACCAGCTGGACCGAGGCGGCGCGGTCGGGGATCGACGGCATCGTCCACATCGTCCCCGGGTCGCCCAAGCTGCTCCCGCCCGATCGCCGGCCCGCCTACCTGAAATCGCTCGCAGGCACGCAGTTCATGTACACCTGGTTCGAATACCTCGACCTGGCCGCACCGGAGATCGATACCATGATCTCGGTCATGCAGGAGCGACAGGTAGTGCTCGATCCCACCCTGGTGACCTTCGAAGCGATGTTCCGGGGGAACGACCCGCTGATCACGCAGAGCCCGGACCTGGTCACGGCTCCGCCGTCGCTGCTGCGCAACTGGCGCGAGGACTTCACCCTCAGCACGGGCTGGAAACCGGAAGAGTTCGCGGCAGCCCGGGCCGTCTGGCCCCGGGTCCTCGCTTTTACCAAGCTGCTCTACGATCGGGGCGTGCCTCTGGTGGTCGGGACCGACACGCCCAATCCCTGGGCCGCCCCGGGGACCAGCTTTCATCGCGAGCTGGAACTGCTGGTCAGCACCGGTATTCCACCGCTCGAGGTTCTGCGACTTGCCACCGGCAGCGGCGCCCGAGCACTCGGCATCCTCGATCAGGTCGGCACCATCGCCCCCGGCAAACAGGCGGACCTGGTCCTGCTGGATGCCGATCCCGTCACCGACATCCGCAACACCCGGAGAATCGCCTGGGTGATGCAGGGAGGTGAGCTGAAGCATTGCAGATTGCAGATTACAGAGTGCAGATTGTAGACAGCAATTGCAGAGTGCAGATTGTTGAGTGCAGATTGGAGAAGCGTTGCGCTTTCGAGTGACCGACTGGATAGGTGCACTTCTGCAATCTGCACTCTGCAATCTGCACTCTGCATTCTGATGAGATTTCATGCTACCGACCATCAATAGTCTGCATCACGT
>DASTEX010000288.1:0-5914 GCA_035709185.1 Gemmatimonadales bacterium | reverse complement strand
GTTTCGGTCAAGGCCATCCTCGGCACCGACGACCTGCACGTGCGGATTGAATCCCAGTACGCCGGTGGGAAGCGCCCCCAACAGCAGGAAGAAGAATAGTCGCTGGTCGTTAGTCACTGGTCCTGAATTCCGGGTCCGTTCTCGAGGCCAAACTCACGGCCACTCGGAGCGGCCCGGAGACCGGGCACCTCGCGGCAATGACCGCCATCGAGGCTAGACTAGCGACTAATGACTAGCGACTGGCAACCGGTGCCAGCCGTTTGCGCCGGCTTCGGGGCTTCGCTTCCCGCCGGGTTCCCGCCAGCAGCTGGTAGAACCGCCCGAACACCTCCACCCCTTCCCACAGCTGTTGCAGGTCGAGCTTCTCGTTAGGCGAATGCAGACCGTCGTCCGGCAGACCGATGCCGGTGAGGATCACGGGCGCGCCGCCCGCCGCGAGCAGCGGAATGACCGGGATGCTGCCGCCCGCTCGCACCGTCACCGGTTTGCGACCCACCACTTCCTCGAACGCCTGTCCCAGCAGATCAAAGGCCGGATGGGCGGTGTCCACCTCCACCGGATCGGCCCCGTGCAGGAGGCGCACTTCGACATCGGCCCAGGCCGGGGCGAGCTTCCGGACCCGGCGGGTGAGCCACTTGCCCACCTTCTGCATCGACAGACCCGGCACCAGCCGCAGGCTCACCTTGGCGGTGGCTTCCGCCGGTATGACGGTCTTGGCGCCCTCACCGGTGAATCCGCCGCGGATGCCATGGATCTCGAAGGTGGGAAGCGCCCAGGTGCGTTCCAGCACCGTGGAGCCGCGCAGGCCGGTCAGCGCCTTCGCGGTCACCTCTTCCCGCAGGAACTTTGCTTCGTCGAAGGGAAGGCTGCGCCAGCCGCGCCGCTCCTTGCGACCGGGCTCCTCGACCGATTCATACAGCTTGGGAAGATCGATCCGGCCCGACGCGCGCTTGAGGCGTGCCAGCAACCGCACCAGGGTCTCCAGGGCATTGGGGGCCACCCCGCCGTAGGTGCCGGAATGGAGGTCCCGTTCGAGCGTACGCACCGAGATCTCCGCGTAGCAGAGGCCGCGGAGCGCGCTGTAGACCGCGGGCCACTCGGGGGCGAAGTACGACATGTCGGCCACCACCACCGCGTCCGCTTTGGTCCGTTGCGGTTCCCGCCGGAGCAGCTCGGCGATAGACTGTCCCCCGCTTTCTTCCTCGCCCTCGATGATGAAATTGACATTGAGCGGCGGCCGGCGATCGCCATCGAGCAGGGCCTCATAGGCCTTCATCAGGCAGTACACCTGTCCCTTGTCATCGGCCGACCCGCGGGCATAGATGCGCCCGTCCCGGATGGTCGGCTCGAAGGGAGGGGAGACCCATTCGCTCAACGGGTCAACCGGTTGCACGTCGTAGTGACCGTAGATCAGGAGCGTGGGGGCGCCCGTCACCCGGGGGCTCTCGGCCCAGACCACGGGATGACCGGGTCCCTCCAGCAGCGTCGCGACCGGACAACCCAGGCCCTGAAAGTGCCGGACCAGCCACTCGGCAGCCCTGCGGCAATCCGGGGCATGAGCGGGGATGGTGCTGATACTGGGAATCGCGAGGAACTCGAACAGGTCCTTGAGGATCCGGTCGCGTTCACGGGAAGCGAATGGTTTGTCCATACCGCACGGAGTCGTTAGACGTTGGTCGTTAGTCGCCAGGGAGGGAACGTAATCGCGCAGAGGAAAGCTGGCGACTAGTGACTAATGACTAGCGACTCGCGAGCCCGCGCTCCAGTCTCGCGAATGCGGAGTCGCCTTCCGCCCCTTCCAGCAGGGTCCGCAGCGAGGCGATGGCACGGCGGATATCCGGTCCCTCGCGCTCGTGCCATTGCTCGAACCAGTCGAGGTGGGTCCGGTAGATCAGCACGCCGATCAGGCGCGCGTTGTTGATCGGCCGCTCCGCCATGGGACCGATCCGGTAGCTCCGAAGCCGGGCCGCCACGGGTCCACCCAGGGTTTCCCGGGCCCATCGGCCCAGCTCGGCCCGACCGGAGTCGAGAACGGCTCCCGCCGGCCGGGAGCGGTAGAAACTGTCGGCCCGCGCAACCAGCTCCCGGTAGTACTCCGCCATGACCCGCTCGTCGGCCCAGCGGTCGGCCGCCCGCCCGGCCTTCGCGCTGTCTCCCCGCGCGCGAAAGAATGCCTCCGCCGAGCGGTACCCGGCGTACTGGGCAAAGCTCTCATTGAACGGGGCGGCCCCCTGGATCCAGAGCGTGTTATGCGCCATCTCGTGAAACACGGTGGCGGCCAGCTCGAGCGAATCCCGGGTCAGCGCGGTGGACAGCAGCGGGTCGTTGAACCACCCCAGCGTGGAGAATGCCGCCGAAGGCCGAAGATAGATGTCGAAGCCGCGCGATTCGAAGTCTCCGGCGACCTTCCGGGCCATCCGGAAATCGAAGAAGCCCTTGTACGGCACTCGCCCGACGATCGGGTACTTCCAGGTATGGGGACAGATGCAGTCCTTCGGCGCGGCGGTGAGCACCAGCAGGAGGGTATCGCGGCCGACGTCGGTGTACGCGGTGTAGGTGTCGCCGGCCTCGAGTCCCAGGGTGTCGGCGTAGGCCCGGACCTCCTGCACCAGGGAGAGGAGGCCCCGCACCTCGGGGTTGGTCCGGGGATCGGCAATGACCTCGTCGAGCGGCCGGCGCCGCTCGAGAATCCGGGCTTCTTCCGCCGCGGCCCGAGTCAGGTAGCGGACTTCGTCGCTCACCAGCCAGGCCGTCCCGTATCCCACGAACAATCCGACCGCCACGATGAGAATGCCCATAACGATCCGGCGCCTCATGGAGTCCAGCGGAGTCCGAACAGATGCAGGGGGGAACGCCCGGGACGGTCGAGGTAGGCATAGTCGAGGGCCCCTCTTCCGAGCACCAGGCTGGCACCCACCGTGGTGTTGCTGAACGGGCTCTGGTCGGGGTGGCCTCCCGAGCCCACCCGCGCCACCACGCCCACACCGTACAGCACCGCTCCGCCTTCGAGCCCGAAGTGGGTGGCGCCTTCACCATCGGTCCAACTGCGTTCGATCGCCGCGAGCAGGCGCCAGTTGGAGAAGGTGTCGACCAGGTTCATGTTGAAGCCAAACGCCACCCGGGTGGGGAGATCAAGATCGTCTCCGGTGACCTGCCACTCTCCCAGGTTCCGGGCGCTGAAGGCGAGCGCCATGATGTCGAAGAACGCCAGCGTGATCGCCCCCGACCCGGTGACCATGCGCCGGATCTGTCCGGCCGAGTCTTCCACGGAGTGATAGGTCCCGCCGGCCCCCAGGGCCACCCCCATCACCCGCAGGGTAATCGCGCCGGCGCTCTCCACGTTGTCCAGCAGCGCGTTGCCGGCATCGAACCGGAGATAGCGGATCCCCCCGCCCAGGTTGAGCTTCCCCAGCCGCATGGCGGCGGAACCGGACAGATAGGTGGAGCTGTCGACCCGACCTCCCGCGCCTTCCAGACTGAGCACGCGCACCGGGCCCAGCCCGGCCGGATTGGTGAAGACCGATCCGGCGTAGCCGATCAGGGAAACGGAGGTGCCCCCCATGCCCGCGCTGCGGACCGCGGGAGGAAGCTGGCCGATCTGGGGGACGGTGGCTTGAGCGCCGACCGCGCCGGTGAGCAGTGAGCAGTACGCCGTGAGCAGCAAGCCGTGGACCGTGAACCGTAAGCCGTGAGCCGGGAGCCGCAGTCGCGAATCACGAGTCACGAGTCCCGAAGTCTCCCTTGGTGGGTTGTGGTACGGCTTACGGCTTACGGCTCACGGTCACTGCAAGCGAACGATGGCGATCCGTGATTCCAGCGCTGCATCGAGCACCGGGCCGTCGGGCGCCTTGCTGATCAGCACGTCGATGCCGGTAGCGCCGCCGGGGATCGTCGCCAGGAAGTGGCGGCCGCTCCCGCCCCGGAGCGTTCCGGTCCGCTGGAAGTTGGAGCTGGTGGCATTCACCGGGGTGAAGGGGAACGCCGTCGGGAACGGCGAGTTGGGCGCACAACAGTTGTTCAGGAAAATGGTGCGGAGCCCCCAGGACTCGAAGGTCAGCCGCGGGCTGGCGGGCGTGAAGCCCGTGAGATCGTCCACGTACAGCGCCAGGAACCACTCGCCTACCAGGGTGGGGAAGGTCTGCCCGGTCACCGCGGTCACGTTGGTGACGCCGACCCGGTTGGTCTGCACCAGGCCCAGGGTGACGTTGCTGCCGTTCGGGGTGGTTCCGAACTGGTCGACGAGCCAGGTGAGAAAGAGCCACCCCGCGCCCCGCTCTTCCAGCGTCCCGGTGGATTCGTCGGGCATCACCAGGTGATGAGCCTCGGTGTTGCTCATGTAGTCCCAGGCATTCAGGAGATCCCCCGAGACATACTGGCTGCGGCAGCTGGGGGAGCCCGGGCACCGCTCATTGGGGATGAGCCGTCCGCCCAGCTCTTCGGAAAAGTGGCTCAGCGCCTCGTTCAGCCAGGTCTCTTCCACGCCGCCGTTGCGAACCAGCACGTGCTGGTTGAAGCTGATCATGTGCTGGAACTCGTGGATCAGCGTGGGCTTGAGCCGGATCAGCGTCTCGGCCCGCGGTGCGGCCGAACAGGTGGGCGTCGAGGGCGCCGGCACCATGGCGTAGAAGACTTCCGAGTGGTTCGAGCCCTCTACATCGAGCAGGTCGCCGCCGTAGAAGTATCCCAGGATCCGCCCGTTGCTGCAGTCGGGCGTCAGGGCATTGACGGCGTCGGTCAGCAGGATGATCACGACATCGTTGTTGTCGAGGTCGGATTCGCTGCCGAAGGCGTCGGTCCCGATGGTGTAGTGGTAGTCGTCGAACAGCAGCTGCAGCTCGTCCAGGTCGGCCTGTCGCAAGGAATCCGCCGTCGGAACCTCGCTGTCCAGGTAGACCGCTACATGGGTCCCGACCGCCCGCGCCACCGCCGTCACCGTGTCGAACGCATCGCAGTTGGTGTTCGTGCAGACCGCGAAGTCCCGGGTGCTGCCCTCCACCGGCGGCGGCGCCAGGATCCGGGGAGCCAGCGTAGTCTGGATCCGGTTGCGCGGATCGGCCGCCAGCACCCGCTCGCGCTGGCGCAACGCCCGGTGGAACTGCTCAGGCAGTCCCGGGAGGCGCTGCCGGGGAAGGGCTTCGCTGAACCCGATCGACGGGTTGCCGCCGCCGAACGCGCCCTCCGCGCCGGTCCGGAAGGCATAGGTGCCCGACACGCCGTTGTCGGTGACCGTCCCGGAACCCGAGACCAGGCCCATGAGATACACGCTCTCCGACCCGGCAGCGGGCAGCGTTAGGCAACCGTTACCGGCCGTGGCGTCGAGGACCTGGTGCTGCCCGACGGCGAGCGTCACCAGGGTAGGGCTGGAGCAGTCGGCGGCGCCGGGAGGCGGCTCGGTGCCGCCGTCTCCGCAGGCGGCAACCAGGACCAGCCCGGCAGCCCAGGCGGAGCGGAAGGAAAATCGGGACATTTCGGTCGCGGTAGAGGGTCTCTAACTTAAATCAGGACAAGGGTTTTTGACAATCGAACCGGCGCCGGATAGGTTTGCGCGGTTCGGCAGCCAGGCTCCGGGCGCAGCTCGGTCGGGCACGGCCCGGATTGCTCCATAAGGACGCATCCGCCCGGCTGGTACGCACGAACCATTCCAAACTGGTGTCCTGATCTCGTTCCGCGTCCGGGGCGACACAGACATCGTTGACATAGGGAAGATCTGAAACGGCTGGAGGGGGGAACCCGAGTGCAGAATGAATAGTGCATGATGTCCAATGCCGAGGGGTTCGAAGCCGGCCTCCATTCGTAGCGCCTGGTTCGAGTACCCTTCTGCATTAGAAAGTACGCACCAGTCACTCTGCATTCGCGTTCCTCCCTCCCACGCATTCGGATCTTCCATACCGGCGTGGAGGCCCCGGAGTGTCCC
>DASTEX010000287.1:0-2556 GCA_035709185.1 Gemmatimonadales bacterium | reverse complement strand
GGACCGTTTTGCCATGAACTCGCTGGGCGACTGGGATTGGCGGCCTTCGCTGCGGGCGGTTACTGCGCGGGCCCTGATCATCCGCGGAACTCTCGATGTTCTTTCCGGCGAACGGGACTGGGTCGCCGCGCTGCCCAACGCTCGGTCCCTGGTGCTCGAGGGGGTCGGGCACTTTCCCTATCTGGAAGCGCCCGACCGGTTCTATCCCGCCATCGACACGTTTCTGGCAGGGGCCTGGCCCGACGGCGCACAGCCTGCGACGCCCTGACATGCCACCTGTCATCCGGGCCGCCATCGCGGCCGACATTCCGGCGCTGGTCGGCCTCATGACGGCGTTCTATGCCGAGTCGAACTTTCCCTTGCCGGTCGAACCGGCCACCCGGGCCTTCCGATCCCTGTTGAGGGATGCACGGCTCGGCGCCGCGTGGCTGGCCGAGGTTGACGGCCAACCGGCGGGCCACCTCGTTCTCACGGTGTGCTTCAGCATGGAATACGGCGGGCTGCGCGGGTTCATCGACGACCTGTACGTTCGGCCTGCGGTCCGGGGACAGGGCATCGCGGCCGGATTGCTGAACGCCGCGCGCGCGGCGGCAATGGAGCGAGGGGTGCGCGCGCTGCACGTGGAGGTGGGGCCGGATAATCGGGTGGCCCGGCGGGTCTATGAACGGGCGGGCTACCGGGACAGCGATCATGCCTTCCTCAGCCTTCCCCTCGCAGCGCCAATGCATGTCCCGGAGAGCCCACCTGATGGGAAGGTGAAGGAGGGCTGAGAGCGCAGGGGCCGAAAGTGGCTACGCCGGCTCCCGGGGCCGGGTGATATCTTGCGAGTACCATGAAAACCGTCACCACCGTTTCCGAGTACATCGCCACCGCTCCGCCCAAGACCCGACAGCCGCTGCGGCGGCTCCGGGCGGCGATCAGGAGCGCGGCTCCGGGCATTACCGAGCGCATCAGCTATCGGATTCCCACCTTCGACCTCGATGGGAAGTACCTGCTGTACCTTGCCGGATTCCAGAATCACGTGAGCGTGTACCCGGTGACTTCGGGAATGGTCAAGCGATACGGCAAGTCCATCGCGCCTTACCGGCGCGGGCGGGGTACGCTGCGTTTTCCGTTGGATGAAGACCTGCCCGTGGCGCTGGTAGCGAAACTGGCGAAGCTGCGGGTGCAGGAGCGCCGCCGTTCGGGCGTATCCGGCAAGACAAGGCAGGAAAGACGGGGCCGTCCGGTCCCGCGGACGAATTCCGGGAGGTAATCGATGAACCTCAGGCGAATCCTCGGGCTCGGCGCCGCGTTCTTCGCCGCCGTTGCCAGTCCTGCTCGGTTGCTCTCTGCCCAGCAGCCCACCGCTGCTCCCGCGGTCTCCCGCACCGAGCTGATCAAGCAGAAACTGCCACCGGGTAACTTCCGCGACGTCCAGGCCATCATCGTGGAGCTGGCGCCGGGCGCGAGCGCGGCGCGGCACCGGCACGACGTGGCCGTACTGGCCTACGTGCTCGAAGGCACGGTCGAAAACGGATTCAACGGCGGTCCGACGCAGGTGCACCGGCAGGGGGAGAGCTGGTGGGAAGCTCCGGGCACGGTGCACGACCTGGCGCGCAACCCCAGCACGACGGGCCGAGCCCGGCTCCTCGTCGTTTACATCGGCGAGGAAGGAAAGCCTCCCACCGTACCGCTCCGCTGAGCGCCCGGCATGAGCGACGCTTCGGGAGTCTCGCTGGGCCAGATCGGACAGATAGCGGTCCCGATCCGCGACCTGGACCGGTCGCTCGCCTTCTATCGCGACGTTCTGGGTATGCGGTTCCTCTTCCGGGCTCCTCCCGACCTCGCCTTCTTCGATTGCGCGGGGGTCCGCCTGATGCTCGATGGCCCGGCGCGGGATCGGGCCGGGCAGTCATCGATCATCTATTTCAAGGTCGACGATCTGCCGCGGACCTACGCGACCCTCGCGGCGCGGGGCGTGAACTTCGAGGGCCCTCCGCACCTGATTGCGAAGCTTCCCGACCACGACCTCTGGATGGCGTTCTTCCAGGATCCCGACGGCAACATGCTGGCGCTGATGAGCGAGGTGCGCCCGCCCGAGTGATGAAACCGTACCGGAACGAACCGGCGTGCCGGAACGCGCGTCGCACGGGCCGCAGCCTTCCGGCGCTGCTGCTGGCGGTCCTTCAGCTGGTCGGCCTGGCACCAGCCGCTGCCCAGTCCCCGGATTCTGGCGGTCGCACCGTCGTGCTCGGTGATCGCGCTTTCTGGCTTTCCTGCGCTGGAAAGGGGAAGCCATCGGTGCTGCTGGAGGCGGGACATAACGAATCGTCCGCGAGCTGGGAGCAGGTGCAGCCCGCCGTGGCCGCCGTTACCCGTGTATGCAGCTATGACCGGAGGGGACTGGGGCGCAGCGGGCCCGGTTTCACCCGCTCTCGCCGGGGACGGGAAGTCGTGGAAGACCTTCAGGCCCTGCTGCAGGCGGCCGGTGAACCGGGACCCTGGATTCTGGCCGGTCACTCCCTGGGGGGAGCGTTGGTCCGCCTTTACGCCAATGCCTATCCCGAACAGGTT
>DASTEX010000286.1:0-5715 GCA_035709185.1 Gemmatimonadales bacterium | reverse complement strand
GCAGATTAACGATTGCAGAGTTCAGCAAAGCAAATGCAGAGTGCAGATTAACGATTGGAGAGTGCAGAAGTATCGCACCTACCAGTCACCAATCTTCGGTGCTGAGCTCCTTCTGCATTCTCCATTCGTTAATCTGCACTCTGCATTCTATTTCGCGCCTGCCCGCTCCAGCGCTTTCTTCCTTTCCAGCCAAGGCACCCCTTCCGTCATCCATCCCGCCGCCGGTTCTCCCTTGAGATAGTGTCCGAACCACTGGAGAATCCGCCGGTGGTAGTCGACCTGGTTCTCCTTCTTCCGCAGGCCGTGATCCTCTCCCGGATACACCAGCAGGATGAAATCCTTTCGTCCCGCCCGGCGGGCGAAATTGTAGAACTCGATTCCCTGATGCCAGTCGACCGTGCCGTCGGCATCGCCGAACATCATCAGCATCGGGGTCTTGAGCCGGGTGATCGAGGCCGCCGGCGAGTTCCGTACGTGGGCCTCCCACGCCTCCCACGGCGGTGCGCCCATCCGGGCCTGGCCGGTTTCCCAGTGATCGAACTCGGCGATACCGGGAGTCCAGTGAATGGCGCCGGCGAAGCTCAGAAAGTTGGTGATGGGCGCTCCGGCCACTGCGGCGGCGAACAGATCGGTCTGGGTCGGGAGATAAGTAGCCTGATAGCCGCCCCAGGAATGCCCGATCAGTCCCACCCGGGCCGAGTCGACCAGATTCCGGCCCAGCACCGTCCGCACTGCCGGTCCTACCGCATCCAGCGCCGACTGGCCCGGATCCCCCGCCCGATACACGATGTCGGGCAAGAGGACGAAGTACCCCTGCTGAGTCCAGGCCGCCCAACTGTAGTAGTTGCGCTCGGACGGCGGCTGCCAGCCGTGCAGATTGCGCGACAGGATCTCGTACGTGTAGACAATCATCGGATACCGGCGCGACGGATCATGATTGGCGGGGTAGAGCAGCACGCCCTGTAGTGGCCGTCCGGCCCGGCTCTGAAAGGCGATCAGCTCCGCCGTACCCCAGGCGACATCGCGGTAGAAGGGGTTGAGCGCGCTCACCTGCCTGGCATCCCGCAGGGTGGCACCCCCGATGAACCAGTCGGGCGGATCGTCGAATCGCTCACGGGTATAGGCGAGGACTGGCGCGCTGTCCGCCCGTATGATACGGGATAGCCGCGCGTCTTCGAACAGCAGCCGCTCCACCCGTCCGCCACTGAGCCGGGCGTAGCCTTCACGCTTGGAGAACTCGCCGAACAGACTGAGGATGACCGGCCGGGTGAGGTCGATGCCCCGTTCCTCGCGGTCCAGGCGCACGTAGCGGTGGATGGTCGAATCCGCTGCCCCATTGGTCAGGCGGGTGCCCCCTCCGGCGGGATCGAGCCGCCAGAGATCGAATCGGTCGTACACCAGCACCGAGCGATCGTCCCGGCTCCAGCCGGCGACGCCCCACGGCGGAAGCTCGTCGGTCGGGGTGTCATACTCCTGATTGGCGAAGGAGGCGCCGGGTCCCGGCGACAGGGCGACCTGACGCCCGGAGCGTATGTCGTAGAGGTGATACCCACCGCTCCGGTAGTAGAGGAGATACCTCCCCGTGGTGCTTCCGCCGTAGAAGTATCGCACACTGTCGATCACGATCCGCCGGTCGCCGGTGCGCAGGTCGATCAGGCTGATGTCCATGCGGGACCGGCCGAACATGGCGCCGAACGGATACCGGGCCGAGGAACGCTCCACGGCGTGGCGGCCGTCCTCCAGAATCTCGACGGTGCCCTGCAGGTCGCTTCCCGCCTGCACCAGTTTCCCGGTGCCCAGGTTCCAGGCCGCGAGCAGGGTCCGGCGGAGGTCGCTCTGCTCCTGCGACTTCTGCATCGGGATGATGCGCACGTCTGCGGCGCGCCAGACCTGCACATCCGAGAGCTTGTCCGGCGGAGCCTTCGATGTGGTATCAGGGGCGGAATCGCGGAGCCGCAACCCGAGCAACACGATGTCGCCGCCGGCACTCCAGGTGGGGCCGTAGGTCTCCGCGATCCGGAGTCCCGCCGGAGCGGCATCGGGCAAAAGGATCTGCTGTACCGGTTTCGATGTGGCGAGGCCGGTCCAGACATGCACGGCGTGGGTGGTATCTCTGAAGGCCTTGTCAGCCCGGGCGCGAAGGACCGCGAGATCCGCGGCGTGCTTGCGCCAGGCCAGCGCCCGGTAACGGTCGGTTGAGGAATGCAGGGTCCGCAGCCGGCCGGCCGCCGGGTCGAGCAGCTGCACACCGTTGCCGGCCCCGGTTTCAGTGTCCACCGTGAACCCGAGCAACGCCCCGGCATGGGCCCAGGCGTAGCCGGTGACATTGCCGAAGGTGGCGGTGGTTCCGCCGGCCAGATCGCGGATCAGCAGGTTGGCGGCGCGTCGGACGCTGTCCGCCGCACCGGGATAGCCTCGCATTGCGAGATAGCGGCCGTCCGGGCTGAAGTCGAAGCTCGCGACCTGCTCCACCGTGGTCAGTGAGCCGGTGGAGAGATCTAGCAGTCCCAGGCTGGTCCGAATCGGCTTCTTTTCCTTCTGCAGCTTCTCCCGCTCGGCAGGAGCTACTCCGATCAGCCAGGCCAGCCAGCGCGAATCGGCGCTGAAGGCCGCCGCCGTGGCATGAGGAAGGGCCCGGGTCGAGTCTTTGCGGGCATCATGGAGCCGGAGCTCGTTTTCCTCGCTGACCCGGTTGACGCCGTAGGCGAGCCAGCGGCCGTCGGGCGAAAGGTGGGCGGCTCCCGGAGACTCCCACTTCCCGTAGTCGGCAGGGGGAACGGTCGGCCGAGTCTGAGCTTGAAGGACCGGCAGGGCAGGAAAGAGAACGAACCAGAGAAGTGTCGGGCGAAACATCAGGGTTGCCTCGCAGGGAGGATCTGAAGAGCTGAAAGGGTGGAGCACGAATGCATAGTGCATAATGCAGAGTGTAGTGTGCAAAGGGTACCTACACCGGTGGTCGAGCAGCCTGACGGCGGTCCTCGACGAGGCTCGAAGGGCTTCCCCGGTTCCCGCCCAAGACGACCCCTATGCACTCTGCATTATGCACTATGCACCACGCATTCGTGCTCACCCCTCCCTACTCTTCAGATCTTCCCTCCAGCGAGCTAGTTTGCCTCCCAGCCCAAAGGAGAGCACGTGACCAGAGTTGGCGTCTTCGGCTGGGGGGTGGTGGCTCCCCGGTCACCCAACATCGAAGCCTTCGCCAAGAATCTCGCCAGCTCCGAATCGTGGCTGGCGCCCTTCAACGGGTTCGGGCCCGACAACTTCCTGGTAGGCTGGCCCGATTTCGATTTTGAAACCTGCCGCCCCTGGGTGGAAGCCCGCTTCCCTCCCAGCCGCTTCCATCAGCTGGTCGGCAAGATGGGCACGCCGACCAAGTACGCCATCGGCTGTTTCATCCAGGCGCTGGAGCAGAACCCGGGGCTGGAAGAAGAGCTGCAGAAGCTGGACCTGGCTACCCACGTCTACATCGGCACCGGGGTGGGTGACATCCCCACCATCCACGACGCCTCGCTGTCGCTCTATCATGCCCAGCGCCGCTGGGACCGGTTCTGGTCGGAACCCTGCCGCAACAGCGCCTTCGCCCAATGGGAGAAAGCCGGTCGCCCGCCGGAAGGCGTGCCGGCCGACCCGGCTCTCGCTCTGCCCGATGCCCGGGACGAAGCCGAGAGCCGGTGGTGGCACTACTGGGCTTCGCGGTCGCCGCAGCTCCGCGAGTACCTGGAGGAGATCAGGCAGATCGAGTCGGCCAATGTGGAGGGCGACATCGAGAAGGGCAAACTCCACATGCTGAAGCACAAGCAGCGGCAGACCGACAAGCTCAACCAGAAGTGGAATGCACCGGAGCCGCCCTGGAAGGCAGTGACCGCCAACGTCATCTGGAATATCCACAACACGCCGTCGTCGCAGATCTCGATGCTGGGCCGGTTTCACGGGTTCAGTATCGCGCCGATCGGGGCCTGCGCCACCTTCGGGGTCTGTCTCAAGCTGGGGCTGGACGCGATCCGGCGCGGGGAAGCCAAGGCTGCGATCGTCGGTGCCACCGAGCCGGTCCCGCATCCGGTCACCGTGGGCTCGATGTTCGGTGCCCGGGTGCTGGCGGCTGACGCCGACGTCTCCCGTCCGCTGCATGGTCTCCGGGGCACCCACGTCGCGGGCGGCGCGGTCCTCTGGATCGTGGGAGACTGGGACCACATGACGTCGCGCGGCTTTCGGCCCCTGGGGATGGAGCCGCTCAGCGTGGGCGTCAGCAATGACGCTCATCATATCATTACGCCTTCGAAGGAAGGGCCGCTCTTCTCCATCCGGGGCGCCTTCGAGCAGGCCGGCGTGCGGCCGGAGGACATCAGCACCTGGGACCTGCACGCCACCGCTACCCCGGGAGATTACCTCGAAGTCGAGAACCTGCTCGATGCGGTACCGAACTCCGTGCTGGTGACGGCGCGCAAGGGCACCTTCGGTCACGGGATGGGGGCCGGAGGCGGATGGGAGCTCACCGCCCAGTATCTCGGCGCCGAGCGGAAGACCATCTTTCCGACCCCGCTGACGGAGGAGCAGCTGCACCCCGCCATCCGGGGACTGCACCAGTTGTTCGTCTTCGACAAGGCCTGTGACGTCCGTCCGGGAATTGCCGGCAAGCTGTCGATGGGCGTCGGCGGGGTGAACGCATGCGTGCTCTCCCGTCCGCTGGGGTCGTGATCTTCGCCCTCGTGCTCGGCGTCGGGCTGGTGGCCACCCGGTTCATCACCCGGCCACCGCTGCCCGCGCCCGAGGTCGTCGCGCCCGCGCGCGACACCATTCCCGGCACCAATTGGACGGCGGAAGACTGGCGCGTCTTCGAGGCCAAGGTCCGGTGGGGGCTCACCGCGCGGCTCGATACGCTCGCTCCGGGAGAGGCCATGGCGCGGCTGGGCCAGACCTTCGTCGGCGCGACCTACACCCCGGGAACGCTGGAGGTGCCGGGCCCCGAGCGGCTGGTGGTGAACCTGCGCGAGTTCGATTGCGTCACCTTCGTGGAGAACGTGCTGGCCCTGGTGCGGTTCATCCGCGAGGATGGCGCGGCCCTGCTGGCGGATCCGCCGGCTGCCCGCAGTCGCTATGAGAGCTACCTCCGCCAGCTGCGCTACCGGGGCGGGGAGCTGAACGGATATCCCAGCCGCCTGCACTACTTCTCGGAATGGCTGGCCGACAACGAACGGCGTGGCACGTTGCGTCAGATCTCTAGGGAGCTCCGAGGCACGCTCGATCGCGAGCCGATCAACTTCATGTCCACGCATCCCAAGTCTTACCGCCAGCTGAGCGACTCGGCCACGCTCGAAGCCATCGGCGTTATCGAACAGCGTCTCAATCAGGGAGAGGGACGCTGGTACATCCCAGAGGCTCAGATCGCGGCAGCAGCGGAGCAGATCGGGAACGGCGATGTCATCGCGGCCACCTCAACCGTTCCCGGCCTCGACGTGGCGCACACCGGCCTGGCACTCTGGCGCGACGGGCGGCTCCATCTGCTGCATGCGCCGCTGGTGGGGAAGAGCGTGGAGATTTCGGAGCTGCCTCTGGCCGACCGGATCATCGGGATCAAGGGACAGGACGGGGTGATGGTGGCGAGGATTACTGGTCGAAGATAGTCGAAGATGGTCGAAGGCAGTCGAAGACGGTTTCTACAGGCTGCCATCACCATCTTCGACCTTCTTCAGCCGCCTTCGACTGTCTTCGACC
>DASTEX010000285.1:0-2138 GCA_035709185.1 Gemmatimonadales bacterium | reverse complement strand
GCCTCCTCCACCGCCGGCGCCCCCACCGCTGGAGAAGTCATGGCAGGTGCAGGTTGCGGCCTTCAAGACCCGGCCCGAGGCGGACGCGATGGTCGAACGGCTCCAGGCCCTGGAGATCGCCGCCCAGGTGATTCACGAGGGGACCTGGTTCAAGGTGCGCTCGGGCCCGTTTGCCGACCGGGCCCGGGCCCAGCAGGCGCTGACCCGGATCCGCCGCGAGCTGGGCGAGGGCCCATTCCTGGTTCCGCCTCGATAATCCTTGGCCCCGGATGCCCCCATGAACCTACCCGGACTGCGCCGCACGGGGCGCGTGATTTCTCTCGGAGTCTTCTCGTTGCTCGCGGCTTCGTCACTGGCCGCCCAGCAGTCCTACGGCTTCATCGCCCGGCTGGGACGCGACACCCTGGTGGTGGAGCGGGTGACCCGGACCGCCGATCGGCTGGAAGGCACGGCGGTCTCGCGGACGCCGCGGGTCCTGGTCCGCCGTTATGCCGCCGAGCTTGCGCCGGACGGGACGGTCCGCCGGTTCGACGTTACGACCACCATCCCCAATGCCGGGCCGAACACGCTCCGGGAGCAGGTCATCAGCGTCAGTTTCGGCGCCGATTCCCTGACGGTCACGATTCGCGCGGGCGACAGCACCAGCACGCTGAAGGTGGCCGCGGGCGGGCTCGCCCTCCCCTGGTACGTGTATGCCTATGGCACATGGGAGCAGATGTTTACCGTCGCTCGCCGGCGGGGCGCGGACAGCCTTCCCGTTACCGGCTACACCCCGGGCAACCGTACCGCCAACCGGACCTTCGTGCGGCGGCACCCGGGCGACTCCCTGGCGGTGGGACTCTTCGGCGACGTCATGGCGGCCCGGGTCTCCCCCGAAGGCCGTTTGTTAGGCATGAACGGTGACCGGACCACGGTGAAGGTCCGGGTCGAGCGGCTGGAGCAGGTCGACGTGGAGGCGATCGCCGCGCGCTTTACCGCCGAAGAGGCTTCCGCCGGTGTGGCCTCCGCGCTCTCCCCCCGCGACACCGTTCGCGCCACCATCGGCGGCGCCGAGATCGTGGTGGACTACGGCCGGCCGGGCCGTCGGGGACGGCAGATCCTGGGTCAGGTCGTTCCCTGGAATGCGGTCTGGCGCACCGGCGCCAACGAGGCCACCCAGTTCACCACCAGCCGGGACCTGGTCTTCGAGGGGGGCGTGACCGTTCCGGCGGGTACCTATACCCTCTGGACTCTCCCGACGCCCGAGGGTGTGGCGCTGATCATCAACCGTCAGACCGGACAGTGGGGCACGCAGTACGACAGCAGCCGCGACCTGGCCCGGGTTCCCCTGAAAGTCGAATCAATTGCGGAGCCGGTTGAGCGGTTCACCATTCGCATTGAGCCGGTCAACGGTGGCGGACGATTAGTGGTGGAGTGGGATACGTTTCGGTGGACTGCAAACTTCAACTAACCGCGAATGCAGAGTGCAGATTGTAGAGTGCAGATTGAAGAAGGGGTGGCCTTCACGGTCACCGGGCTACGCAATGAAACCCTTCCGCAATCTGCACTCTGCAATCTGCACTCTGCATTCGGTTCCCCTATTTCACTGCGAAGGAAAGCGTCCCCCAGGTGGACTCATAGTCGGCCGCAGAGTCTCCCGTCAGCCGCTGCATATGAATGAACTTCACATACCAGGTTCCCGGCTGGCTGAGCGGGATCTTCGCCACCCCGGCGGCATCTGACCTGGTGTTCCGCTGCGCGATCCGTCCTCCGGTCGCCGTGCGGCCGCCATACAGCACGTACTGATTCGCCACCGGCTGTCCCCTCACCGTGATCCGCACCTCCAGCGTCGCTCCCGGCTTCAGCGTGTACGGGTTCGTGAGCGGCACGATCTCGGCGGGATAGCCCAGCACCGCGCCAAAATGCTCGCTTCGCGCTTCGCCTACCTGGAGCAGCGCCTTCACGTGCTTGGCGTACCGCTCCCGGGCCGGCCGATCGAGTTCCCCCGCCTTGCGGCGGGCTTCCAGCACGTCCGGCACGCCGTCGCTGGCGAGGTACTCGTTGAAGTCCTTCCCCACGAGCGGGATGATGTTGGCCCGGGTCGACGTTCCCAGGACGTAGGTCCCCTCGCCGCCGGTCGTAAACCGGAACGAGCTGGT
>DASTEX010000284.1:0-3755 GCA_035709185.1 Gemmatimonadales bacterium | reverse complement strand
GCAGCGCCATACCGGTCAAGTTTTCGCTGGGAGGTGATCAGGGGCTGGATATCCTGGCGGACGGCTATCCGCTCTCCCAGCCGATCGCCTGTGATGCCGGGGCGCAGCTGGACCAGATCGAAGACACCGTGAAGGCCGGCGGGAGCAGCCTGACGTACGACCCCGTGACCGAGCAGTACAACTACATCTGGAAAACGGACCGCAGCTGAGCCGGTACCTGCCGGAGGCTGACCGTCCGGCTCAGGGATGGGCAGGCGCACTCGGCGGACTTCTCGTTCCCTAACTAGGGCGGAAAGGGCGGAAAGGGCGGAAAAGACGGAAGAGGCGGAAAGGTCTGTGGGTGATGTTACACCCTTTCCGCCATTTCGTCCTTCGTCCGATGTCCGCTTCCCCCCACCCTCGGCGCGTCTATACAGTAGCGGACAGAATGGAGGAACTCGTGCATCGCTGGACATTGCTGGCCCTGGGGGCGTTGCTGACGGGTTGTGGGCAGCAGATTGCACCGGACGAGGCAAGTGTGGCCGCCCAGGGAGTGGGCCCCGCCGGCCGGGCGCTGGAAAGCGCCGTGGAGCGCGTTATCCCCAGCCTCAGCAATCCGGTCGTGGCCGCCGCTTTGAGCTCGGAGCTCAAGCGACTGAACAAGGCGCTGGAAGCCGGAAGCGTCGGCCAGAGCCTGGCGCTGGCCCGCGCGGCACGGGAGCGCGTGGAGCTCTACGCCTGGAACACCGGCGCGGACGCGGCCAAGTTGGAGGCGATCAGGATGGCGTTGCGGACGGTTCAGTAACGACGGAAAGGGCGGAAAAGGCGGAAAGGACGGAAAGGACGGAAAGGAACTCAACGGAATCGGGGGTCCTTCCGGCTTTTCCGCCCTTTCCGCCTTTTCCGCCCTGTTATGGCTTCCGATGCTCGCCGGGGGGCAGGGCCACCTTCTTGTACTCCGCCGGGGGGGTGAACAGGTCATCGCTCACCGGCTTCTTCTCCACCCGGGTCACTTCGAGCGTCATCCGCACCTGCTCGCCTTCCTTGTACTCACCCTTGAGCAGGAAGGCCCCTTCGGGGAACTTGCTCGCCAGCTTCTGGATCTCCGCCGGCATTCCGGCATTCCCGCCCCGACTCATGGGGCCGCCTCCCGACATGCCGAAGAAGTTCCCCATCCCCTTGGCCAGGCAGAGATCGGCCTGTCCCTTTCGCTTCTCCGAGGTGACCAGGTAGTGCTGGCACTCGATGCCGGCAACGGTTTCCTTGCGATCGGTCGCTTCGACCCTGATGTCCTCCAGCTTGCTGCTGTCGGGTGCGCCGGCGGCCGCCGACTCGGCGATCTCCCTCAGATCCGCCACCATGTACCGCTTCTGTTCCGGCATCATCATGGTCATGGTGTTCTTCTCGGTATCCATAAGCATGACGTGCTCGATCCCGCGCAGCTCCATTTCCATCCGGGAACGGGTGCCCTTGATGAAGATGACCGGCTCGGCCGACAACCCTTCGCCGGTCATCTTCATGGTCACCACGCCCTCGAAGGCCGGCGTCTGGGCCGGCAGCGATACCGGGCCCAGCACCAGCATCAGGCCCAGCAGTTTCCCGACTCGGTTCACATGCCTCTCCCGCAAGGGTCCGCCGTACGGTTCCCTGACATACCGGGTGATTTCCCCATACTTGGCTGACGCGTGGGGTCGGGAAAACGGCACATGCACTGCTGGTCGAAGACGGTCGAAGGCGGTCGAAGACAGTCGAAGACTCAGAAAATCGAAGGGGCTCGAAGCGACCTGCCTTCGACCCCCTTCGACTGCATTCGACTGCCTTCGACGGTATTCGACTATCGAATACCGGCGCTCACGGTTTGCGGTCCGGCGTTGGCCCAGTGCTGGACGTTGAGCGGATGCCGCCGAGGCCAGACCTCGTTGAGCGTGTCGCCCTCGTACAGGCGGCCGTTCTTCATCACATACCGGATGCTGTTGGTGTTCCGGATGTTTTCCAGCGGATCGCGGTCCAGCACCAGCAGGTCGGCGAACTTGCCGGCCTCGAGCGAGCCCAGGTCCTGGCCCATCCCGATCGCCTCGGCGCCATAGATCGTCGCGACTCTGAGCGCATCGTGAGTCGAGATGCCGCCCGAGGCCATGGCCCACAGCTCCCAGTGGTAACCGATCCCCTGGATCTGGCCGTGACTGCCCACCCCGGAACGGGCCCCGCCTTCGACCAGCTGCTTCACGAACTCGGCGTGCCGCGGGAACACATACTCGTCCTTGTGGAACCAGCCCATCTGGGGATAGCCGAACAGGCCCCCGCGCCGGCGGGCCCGCGCGTCGATCTGATCCTTGGGGGTGAACTGGGCCAGCTTCTTGTCACCCAGCACGTCTTCGGTGGTATAGAAGTAATTCTCGCCGAAGGGCCCGCCGTAGGAGACCAGCAGCGTGGGGCTGTTGGTGGTCTGGCTGGCCTTGAAGAGCTGAACCACGTCGTCATAGATCGGCGCAATCGGGAGCGCGTGCTCGATGCCGGGGTACCCGTCCATCGCGTGGGTCAGGTTGAGCTTGAAGTCCAGCCCGCCCTCGGTGGTCGGCATCAGGCCCAGCTCCTTCGCGGCCATGATGATCCACTGGCGCTGCTGCCGGTTGCCCGACATGTACATCTTGAGCGTCTTGGTATCCCAGTAATCGCTGTAGCGCCGGAGCACGTTCTTGGCGTGATCCAGATCGCGGATGTTCTCCGAAATGAACACGCCCGGGCCGGTGGAGTAGATTCGCGGCCCCAGCGCGCCGCCGGTCTCCACCCGGTCCTGGTAGCTCACCACGTCGGACGTGGCGGTCTGGGGATCGCGGGTGGTGGTGACACCGTAGGCCAGGGTGGCGAGGTACTGCCATGCCTGGGCCTGGTGGATCTCGATGTGGAGCCACTGTGGGTGATAGTGCGTGTCCACGAATCCCGGTACGATGGTCTTGCCGCTGACGTCGATCACCCGGGCCCCGCGAGGCACCTCCACCTGGCCTTGCGGACCGATGGCGAGAATCCGGTTGTCGCGCACCACGACGTCGGCATTCTCGATGATCTCCTTCCCCTTCATCGTGAGCGCGCGGGCGCCGCGGAGCACGACCGTGCCCTGCGGGATGTCCCGCCCCTGCTCCACCTTGAACCGGTGGTGCACCGGCTTGTACCCCTTCTCCTCCTTCTTCGCGGAGTCACCCTTGGCCTTGAGGCTGTCGCTCTTGGCCTTCTCGACCGAATCCGCCCGCGCCTTGGCGATCGAATCGGCCTTGGCCCGCGCGGTAAGCGAATCGAACGGAATCCGGATCGAGTCGGGCACCGCCGCGTTGGCCTTGGTCAGGCTGTCCACCCGGGCCTTGAGCTTCTTGAGGCTGTCGGCCGCGGCCTGGGCCTTCTTGGTGCTGTCGGCCTTGGCCTTCTCGACCGCCTTGAGGCTGTCTTCGACGACTTTGGCGCGGTCGAGGTTGTAGCTGAAGAACGCGTTGCCGATCGACCAGTGAACGTTGCGGCCGTCGGCCGACCAGGCGGGGAACTCGGCGCCGACATCGGTCAGCTTCCGGACCGGCACCGGCCCGCCGGTGGTCTGGGCCACGTTCACCGACGGCACCTGGCCGCCCACCACCGGGACCTGGACGGTGTAGAGGTCCTGCCCCACCATCGCCAGCGCCAGGTCTCCCTTCGGCGCCATCAGCACGATGCCGGCGGGATTGCGCGGTACCGCCGGTTCGCTCGGATCATGGGCGGTGGTGCCGAGCACGTCGGCCGGCATCGGGCCC
>DASTEX010000283.1:0-2353 GCA_035709185.1 Gemmatimonadales bacterium | reverse complement strand
GTCAGCCGAGCCGCCTTGGCGGTCCTGACGTTGATCACCAGGTCGAACTTCGTGGGCTGCTCGACCGGCAGGTCGCCGGGCTTCGCCCCTTTCAGGATCCTGTCGACGTACAGGGCGGCGCGTCGGAAGTTGTCCACCATCGAGGGGCCGTAGAAGACCAGGCCACCCGCGTCCATGTGTTCCCTCAACGCGTACATCGTGGGTAGGTGACTCCTCGCCGCAAGATTCGCGATCCGTCTCCGCTGCAGAATGAACATCGCGTCTCCGAAGACGAGAAGAGCACCGGCCCGCTCGTGGCTCATGCATTGCGAATGCGCTCTCGAGATCCTCCGGCCGCCGTGCCTCCACCACCTGGAGCTGAAGTGCTAAGTGCTCGTAAGACAATAAGTGGACGATCTATCGTCGATGGACCGGATGGATGGTGTAGTTCCAGTCCCCGTGAAAGCGATGGGGGGTGAGCCGGAGGGAGCCGAGTTGCTCATCGGAGATCGTGCGGCCTTTCGGATACGTCCCCCGATCCAACTCGCATCGCACCCGCAGGCCGGTGGCCGTCCGGGTGGCGCCGATCAGGTTGACGATCACCGCGAGACTCACCAGCGGCTGCCCCCGCCAGTTGCGGCTGATGTAGGAGAACAGCCGGTGCTCGATCGTGTTCCACTTGCTGGTCCCCGGGGGAAAGTGGCTGATCGTGATGGTCAGGCCCGTACGATTGGCCAGCTGCTGCAGTTCCCACTTCCACAGCCGGAGGCGGGCCCCGTTGCTGCCGCCGGCATCGGCCGTGATCAGCAGCGAGCGAGCCCGCCGATAGCGCGGGCGCCCCATCTTCTGCCACCACCGGCCGATCGTGCGCACGGCAAAGCTGGCCGTGTCGTGGTCGATCCCGACGCTCACCCAGCCGGCGTTGCGGGTGAGATCGTAGACCCCGTAGGGCACGGCTTTGCCCTGGGCGGGGATCAGAAAGTCGTGCACTCGCACGGTCTCAGGCTGGCCCATCGGGCGCCACGTGCGCCCGGCGTTCTTGAAATCGCCCACCAATTCCTTCTTCTTCGTGTCGACCGAGATCACCGGCTGGCCCGCGGCCTGGAACCGGCGGACCTGCGCGGTGATGTGGCGGAACTGGGCGTCCCGGTCGGGGTGCGGCGGGCCTTCGCGCGTCTTGCGGTTGGCTTGCAAGCTGTACCCGGCGGCGCTCAACAGCTCCCGCACCAGTTGATGGCTGATGCGGTGGCCCATGCCCTGGAGCGTCCGCGCCAGGGTCCGCGTGCTTTTCGCGGTCCAGCGCAGCGGAGAACCCGGGGCGCCCGAGGTGGTCGGCTCGACCAGCCCTTCCAGATCGCGCAGCAGGGTGGGATCCTTGTCGATCGTGCGCTTCCGGCCCCCACCCGGCCGCCGCACGCGGCCCGGCGGCATCCGCGCCCGCGACCGCAGTTCGCGGAGCCCACGGCCAATCGTCGAGGTCGAAATCCCCGTGGCCCGCGCCACCAGGGCCATACCGCCTCGGCCGAGGGCGCGCGCCTCGGTCGCGGCCCACACGCGGCGCGACCGCTCCGTCAGCGTCGACGCCAGCGCCCGGTATTTCGCCCGGCAAGCCCGGAGGTCCACTCATGTGAATCTACCCTCCGGTCGCTTAGATCCTAGCATTTATTGTCTTACGAGCCCTAACGCGCCCGCGGCCATTTGCGCTTCCTCAAGCAAGAGCAAAGAGGAGCGATTCGCCGGACTCCAGAGGATGGCCACCCGAGTGAGGCGCGGAACGATCTCCTTGAGCACTTGCAGCTGTTTGCCGACGATCTCCGGGGCGATCAGAGACAGGCCGGTAACGTTGCCGCCGGGTCGGGCGAAGCTCGCCGCGAGCCCGCTCCCGAGCGGGTCGAAGTTTGCCGCGACGATCGGAATGGTGTGGGTCGCCCGTCGGACCGCAACAGCGTTCGCCTGATTTGGCACCACGATGACGTCGGGTTTCAGCCGGACCAGTTCTCCGGCCAGAATCGGCAGCCGCTCCGATCGTCCCTCCGTTGATCGGTGGTCCACGATGAGGTTCTGGCCCTCTACGTAGCCGAGGTCCCGTAATCCCTGGGTGAGCGCTCCCCAGAGCTTGGCCCCCTGGGAATCGCTGCGCGGGACGTTCCCCAGGATCCCGAGCCGGTAGATTCTCCCCGCCTGCAGTGCGCCCGCGTTCATCGGCCTGCCGAGCAGGCTCGCGGCGATGGCGGCGATCAACGTCCTCCGGCTGGTCACTGGATCACCTCTCCGGCGTCGCGCGACAGCCCTTCCACTCGGCCGGTCCTAACCACCAGCGCACTCGTCGTCTGCCCAACGCTAGCTTCAGCGGCGGCACCGAGCAACGCGAGGT
>DASTEX010000282.1:0-2766 GCA_035709185.1 Gemmatimonadales bacterium | reverse complement strand
CCGAGGTTGGCGCCGATCATGCTCCGGTCCGCAATCACGCCTGGTCCGATGCTTAATCCCCGGAGCCAGCCACCCTCGGGACCGAAGAGACCAATCTGAATGCCGTTCATGCGGGCCGACCGGTTGGACTCCTTCGCCGCCTTCCACAGCGTGAGGTTGATACCGTTGGTCTGCTGAACTCCCCGGTCGCGCAGATTGATGCGAAGCCCGCTCCAGCGGCTGGAGTTGCCGATACTCAGGCCAACCTGGTTGAAGCCGAGATTGAGGAGACCGCTGCCCGGTGTGGTGTCCGGCGGCGTCTCGATCTCTTCCGGCCGCTGGGCCTGGAGTGGGCCGAAGAGGGACAGATACAGCAGGATGACACGAAGGCAGGGACCGGATCGCATGTTGTTGTGAAGGGGACGGGCTTCTTACGGCGGTTGCCCGGTTTCAGTTTCTGACCGCCCGCCCGCCCGTCCGCCTGCCGTCAGTTATCGAATCGCCACGAAGCCCGATAGTTCCGCGGCAGCTCGAGATTGAGCAGCCGCGCGCGCACCATCTCCACCGGCATGTTCCCGCCCTGCAACACCGCGTCGTGAAAGGCCCGCTCGGTCATGCGACCGCTGGTGACCAGCTCCCGGTGCAAGGCGCGGAACTGGAGTCCACCGATCATGTACGCCAGCTGATAGAGCGGCGGATAGTCTCCATTGAAGGACCGGCGGACTTCGGCCGTGGCGTTGGCCCGCTCGTGTCCCACCCGGTCGACCAGGAAATCGATCGCCTGCTGCGGGGTCATGCTTCCCATATGGAACCGGAGCGAGAAGATGATCCGGGCCGCCCGGTGCATCCGCCAGAACAGCATGCCCACCCGGTCTTCCGGCCCGCGGGGGAAGCCGAGATCCCAGAGCCGCATCTCCCAGTAGAGCGCCCACCCCTCGGTCCAGAAGGGAGTGGAGAATTCGTCGCGATGCGACATGTAGCGCTGGGTCATGAAGAACTGCAGGTGATGACCCGGGATCAGCTCGTGGTGCACCGTCGCGCGCGAGAAATGCGGGTTGTTCCCCCGGAGACTCATGAGCTTGTCTTCGGCCGTCATTTCGTCGGTGGGGTAGGAGACCAGGATCACCTCGCCGCCCAGGAAAAAGGGCGAGACCTTCTGCCGCTCGGGTGACATCATCTCCATCCGCCACACTTCCTTCGCCAGCGGGGGCACCGTTACGAGTCCGCGCGACTCCACGAACTGGATGGCTTCCAGCGCGAGGTCCCGGATCAGGTCGGGCTGACGGCCGGGTTCGACATAACTGTTCTTGACCGTCTCCAGCGCCGCCTTCCAGTTGTCTCCCTGTCCCATGGCGCGCGAGGCCTTGAGCATCTCCGCTTCACACCACGCGAACTCGCGCTCCGCAATCCGGAGCAGATCCTCCGGTCCGTAGGGGATGAACTCGAAGGCCAGTTCGGCCCGGAGCGCCTCGACGCCGATCGGGTCGCCCAGGATCGGCTCGTCTTCGCCCTCTCGCTGGCCCACCACCTGACGCCGGAGCGTGCGAGTATACCGGACCAGCGCCGAATCGGCCCGCTTCCAGGGATCCGCATTCCACCAGGTGAAGGCCGGATCGTAGCCCCGGTAGTACTGGTACCAGTTGCGCAGCGATTGGCGCAGCGACTCGAGCAGGGACACGCTTCGAAGCGCGATGATGCGGGTGGCCCGGGCCGTATCCCGGTCGCGCTCGCGTTCGAGCCGGGTGCGCAGGGTATCGATCTGTCGCGTCAGAGCCGCCAGCGTGAGCGAGGTCTCGCGCGGGCGCACGGTTTCCAGCTTGCGCCGCGATTCCACCAGGCCGCCAATGGTATCGGCGAAGGGTACGAACCGGTCCATCTCGGCGGCCCGCCGGCGTTCGAGTTCGAACCGGGCGAGCTGACGCTGGATGGTGGTGTGCATCAGCTGCCAGTCGATCCGGTCTTCCACGCCGAATCGGTCGTAGGGCGCCCGGTCGAGCCGCTGCAGCCACTCGCGATGAAAGGCCTGGTATCGCTGGCGGCGGACCGCATCGTATTCCACCGCGTAGCGCCGGCCCAGGACTCGGCGGTCCGCCGAGTAGAGCTCGACGGTGTCCCGCATGGCCGATTGAGCGACTACCCCACCGGGGGCCGGCGCCAGCGCCAGCAGCAGCACCAGAGTTCGATTCATTGGGGTGCAATGGTTGGTGTGAGAGAGGAGGACGACGAATGCAGAGTGCAGATTGCAGAGTGCAGAATGCAGAATGCAGAAGGGCCTGCACCCGGAGCTTCGAGCTGGTACCCTTCTACATTCTGTACTCTGCAATCTGCAATCTGCACTCGATGTTCCCTGACACCCTATGCTATACTCTATGCCTCATGCGCGCCATCGTCGTGCACCGCTTCGGCGGACCAGAGGTTCTCTCGCTCGAAGAGGCGGCCGATCCGGTCGCGGGCCCGGGACAAGTCGTCATCCGCAATCACGCCGCCGGGGTCAATCCGGTGGATGCCTACACCCGTTCAGGCACCTATGCGCGGCTCCCGCCACTGCCATACACCCCGGGCTGGGACGGAGCGGGAATGGTGGAGAGTGTCGGCCCGGGCGTGAAGCGCCTGGCCCCCGGGACCCGGGTGTATTTCTCGGGAACCGTGGGCGGACGCGGCGTTGGAGGCTACGCCGAACGGGTCTGCTGCAACGAAAACCAGGTGCACCTGCTGGCCGACCGGCTCACGTTTGCCCAGGGAGCCGCCATCGGTGTGCCGTACGCGACGGCGCATCGCGCCCTGTTC
>DASTEX010000281.1:0-2771 GCA_035709185.1 Gemmatimonadales bacterium | reverse complement strand
GAGCCGCGAAGAAGTGAAGTGGGAGGTGGAGAACGTGGTGGTCCGGGGCCTGGTGGGGTCGTCGCTCTACGAAGGCCTGGACGAGAGCGTGCCCGACTCGCTCTTCCCGGCCCAGGAACGGATGCGACTGGCCTGGGACCTGGCGGATGTGTACGCCTGGAGCACCGACTTCAGCCGCGACCTGCAGACCGGCGACCGGTTCGTCGCGGTGGTGGAACGGAAGATCTCCCCCGAGGGCGAAGTGCGGTACGGCCGCGTCCTCGCGTCCACCCTGGAAGTCTCGGGCAACGCGATGACCGCCATCCGGTTCTGGTACAACGACCGCGAGAGCTTCTATGACGCCAACGGGGCGTCGCTGCGCCGCGCCTTCCTGGCGGCGCCGGTCGAATTCCGCCGGATCAGCTCGACCTTCTCCCGCGCCCGGCTCCATCCGATCCTGCGGCGCTACCGCGCCCACACCGGCATCGACTACTCCGCGGTGTCCGGGACCCCGGTCATGGCCGCGGGCGACGGGCGGGTCCTGAGCGCGGGTTGGGCCGGCGGCTACGGCATCGTGGTGGAGATCCAGCACCGCAACGACGTCACCACCCGCTACGCCCACCTTCGCGGGCTGGCCCGAGGCATCCGGAAGGGCGTCCGGGTGAAGCAGGGGCAGCCGATCGGGTACGTCGGCTCCACCGGACTCTCGACCGCGCCCCATCTGCACTACGAATTCCGGGTCAACGGGGCCCCCAAGGATCCGCGTCGGGTCCAGATGCCGGCCGGCCCGCCGATCATCGGCGAGTCGCTGGCCGAGTTCCAGCAGGTCCGCGACGGGTATTCGCGGATGCTGGTGCTTCCTTCGCCCAGAGAGATCCGAAACGCAGACTGACCCTCAGGAGTGAGTACTGGGTGCTTGAGTACTGAGTACTGAGTACTGAGTCCTACCGTCTTCGACTGCCTTCGACCGTCTTCGACCGCCTTCGACTGTCTCCGACCCGCTTCGAAGCGGTCCGCTATTTTCCTCCCATGACGCTGGCTCTGGCCGGGCTGATCGCCGTAGCGCTGGCTGCGGTGGGATATCTGTTGCTGGAACGACTGGGGCGGCGGTCGGTCGTTCCGGCGGCCTTTCGCGCCGTGGCCTGGCTGGCGCTCGCCCTCCTGCTGGTCAATCCCGGTTGTCCGGTGCCCGCCGAAGAGTCCCGTCCGCTGGTGCTGCTCGACGGCTCGCTCAGCATGACCGCGGCGGGCGGGCGCTGGAGCGAGGCCCTCCCCGCCGCCCGGGGGGCGGGCCAGGTCCGCCTCTTCGGCGATCCCGCGGTCCGGCTGGATTCGGTGCCGAGCGCGGGCCGTTCCGAGCTGGGTCCGGCCCTGCTCGCCACCCAGTCGGGCGGCCGGGCCGTGATCGTGATGACCGATGGCGAGCTGGATGATTCGCTGGCCCTGCTGCCGTTGCTGCGCGGCGTCGGGGTGCGGCTCTTTCCCCGCCAGGCGGAACGGGCGGTGGCCATCGAGTCGGTCCGGGGACAATCCCGCCTGACCCAGCGTGACACCCTTCGGCTCCGGCTGGAGGTGCGCGCCGCCGGCCTCGACAGCAGCTACCGCACCGCCGTCACGGTCCAGCGGGGCGGGCGTTCCCTGGCCACGGCGCCGCTGCAGATCGATAACGGGGTCCGTTCCATCGAGATTGAGCTCCCGGCGCAATCGTTAGGCGACGGTGATCACGCGCTGCGGGTGGCCCTGCGGGATTCGCTGGCCCCGGAACGGCGGGACGACGAGCGGGTGCACCTCGTCAGCGTCACGGCCACCCCGGGCCTGGTCCTGGCGGCGTCGCCCGGAGACTGGGATTCCCGGTTTCTCTATCGGACCCTCCGGGAGGTGACCAATCTGCCGGTGGAAGGCTTCGTCGAGTTGACCCGGGGGCAGTGGCGCCGGATGTCCGACCTGGGCCCGGTTGACGCGAACCAGGTGCGGCAGGCGCTTTCGCGGGCCGATCTTGCCGTGATTCGGGGTGCGCCCGAGCTGGCCCGGCTGGCAGGCCGGCAGCGGGCCGTGCTCGAGTGGCCGACAGCTTCCGAGAGCGACGAACCGGTTCCCGGCGACTGGTACCTGACCCCGGGCGAAGGCCCGCCCGCGGGCGCGCTGGCCGGGATGCCGGTGGTTTCCTTTGCCCCCGCCACTCTGCTCCTGCCGGTTTCGCCCGATTCGGGTGACTGGATCGGGGCAACGGTGCAGGCGGGACGCCGGGGCGCTCCGCGGCCCGCCATCATCGGCAGCCGGGAAAGCGGGACCCGCCGGGTCACCATTGCGACGCAAGGGCTCTGGCGCTGGGCCTTCCGGGGCGGTTCCAGCGAACAGGCCTATCGAGCGTTGATGGCTTCGCTGGTGGACTGGCTGATCGCGGCCGAAGACACGGTCCGGGGCCGGGCCCGCCCGCTCCGCAACGTGGTGGACAACGGGCTGCCGGTGGTGTTCCAGACCACGGGGCCGGACGGCACCGATGCCATCCCGATTCGGCTGGAGCAACAGGGGCAGGAGATCCGGCAGACCGACACACTCCGGTTTGACGGCAGCGGCCGCGCCAGCCTCAGGCTCGCGCCCGGCGTGTATCGCTATGAGCTCGACGGCGGCGGCAGAGGCCTGGTCGCGGTGGAGCAGTATTCCCGGGAGTGGTTCCCCCGTCCGCCCGTGCTGGCCGAGGCCGCAGGCGGCGGGGCCGCGGTGGAACGCCGCCAAGGCCTGCGCGAACGCTGGTGGCTGTTCCTGGTAGCGGTGGCGGCGCTCTGCGGCGA
>DASTEX010000280.1:0-4855 GCA_035709185.1 Gemmatimonadales bacterium | reverse complement strand
CTGGCACCAGGTCGTAACCGGCTGGACCGCGCTGGCCCTGTTGTGGGCTGCGCTGGTGTTCTCCCGCCAGCTCGTCTGGCGGCCGGTCTACATCGTTGCCCTGCTCTTCCCGCCGGTGTGGTCCTACATCGCGATCTTCCGGCTCAGCAACTTCATGCTCGCCGCCGGTCCAGCCGTGCTCTTCCTCAGCCTGACCACCGCCTGGACCGGCGTTGTGTTCTGGCAGTACCGGCGGCGCACCGGCTCGGTGGCGGCGGGTACGCTGGCGGTGACCTTGTTGCTCTGGGGCCTGCACCATCTGGACTATCCCCTGCTTCGGGCACGGGGCGCATGGAATCCCTGGGGCTATTACCTCGATACGATCTTCCTCCTGGCCATGGGCGCGGGAGTGCTCCTGCTGGTCATCGAGGAGCTCCGGGCCGGACTCCAGACCATGAGCGCGCTCTCGGCCGATCTGCGGCAACACGCGCGGGAAGATTTCCTCGACGCGCTGATCCAGCGTCCTCTCGCGCTGCGGGGCGTCCGTGGCAGTGCCCTGGTCACGACCGGGCCCGATGGGGCGCAGACCGTGCGGGGCGTGGGGGAATGCGCCGGATGGCAGCGGGAGCTCCCCAGCGGCGTAGAGCGGCAGGTGTTCGAGGCACTCCACTCGGGGCAGCCCTCACTTCGGGGTGAGGCCCGGCCCGAACCGGGCGTTCCTCCCTTTACCGCCGTCCTGCCGGTGCGAAGCAGCTCCGGTGCGACCGCACTGGTGGTCACTGGCGACGTGGCGGCCCCGTTTACCGCCCTGGACGACAGTATCCTCGTGGCGGTGGGCGAGCAGATCGGCGCCGCGCTGGAGGCGCTCGAGCTCACCCGGCGACTCGCCGACCGGACCCAGGACCTCGAACGCCTGTCGGTCCGGATGATCCAGCAGCACGAAGACCAGCGCCGCCGGCTGGCCCGCGAGCTGCACGACGAGACCGCCCAGGTGTTCTCGGCGCTCAAGCTCCAGCTGGGAAGCCTGAGGGAGTCGGCCGCCGGCGAGCTTGCACCCCGTTTCGACCGGGTCCTGGAGCTGGTCAACACCGGTGTTCGCAGCATCCGTAACGTGACCGAGGACCTGCGGCCGACGCTGCTGGATGACCTGGGGCTGGTTCCCGCATTGCGGGCCCTGACCGCCCAGTTCACCCAGTGGAGCGGCCTGGCGGTGAGCTTCAAGGTACCGGCCCGTCTGCCGGACCTGACACCCGAGGCCGAACTTGCTCTGTTCCGGGCAGTTCAGGAGGGGCTGTCCAACGTTGCGCGACATGCCGCCGCCACGCGCGTCTCCGTAGCAATGGAGCAACGGAACGGGACCCTGCGGCTGGTGCTGGAAGACGACGGATCCGGCATGGAACCGGAGCGACTCTCGCGGATCTCGACCGGTCCCGGGCGATCGGGGCTGTTCGGGATGCGGGAGCGCATCACGGCCCAGGGGGGCACGGTGGTGCTCGACCCGGCCGCGGAAGGCGGCGTCCGGCTGGTGGTGGAGCTGCCGGTCACCGAGATCGAGGAAAGCTGACCGTGACTCCAATTCGGGTTCTGATTGTGGATGACCACGCGCTGGTTCGCGAAGGAATCCGCCAGGCGCTGGCGGCTCCCGGCTTCGAAGTGGTGGACGAAGCGGCCGACGGGGCCGAGGGACTGAGCAAGGCCCGGCGGCACCATCCCGACGTCGTCCTGCTCGACATCTCGCTGCCGGGAGAAAACGGTCTCCGGACCGCTGCCCGGCTCCGGACCGAGGTACCGGCTTCCCGGATCCTGATGCTGAGCGTGTATGATCAGCCGGAGTACGTGATGGAGGCGGTGCGGGTCGGAGCGCACGGATACCTGCTAAAGGACACCATGCCCACCGATCTCCGCGATGCCATCAAGACGGTCGTGACCGGCGGGACCCGGTTCGACAGCGTGCTCTCCGGGGCGCGGGTCCCCTCACCCCCGCCGGTCCGGAACGACATGCTCGAGCGGCTGGATCAGCTCACCCGGCGCGAGCGGGAAGTGCTGATCGGCATCGCGGGGGGCAAGACCAACAAGGAGATCGCGGCCGGCCTCGGGCTCAGTCCCCGCACCGTGGAGAGTTACCGCGAGAGCCTCATCCGCAAGCTCGGCATCCCCAGTGTGGCCGGCTTGACGAAGTTCGCCCTGGATGCGGGGCTGCTTGGGAGTCATTAGTCAGTGGTCATTGGGGTCAGACTCCTATTAGCCCCAGCCCGGCCAATCGGGCCGTGGTATTCGCCAAAGGAGTCTGACCCCGATTACCACGTGAACCGCAATTCAGCTCGCGTTTAACTCCGCTTCATCCCACGATTTCCGAAAAGACTGACCGTAAAAATACGGGCCCGTTCTTTCCGCAGTGTTACGGTGACGCCCGGTGCTGCCTGCTGGCAGATTCGCAACGTCTCTTCACACACCGAGTACATCCATGAGTTCACGTCTGGTTGGCGCCCTCGCGGTCCTGCTCCCGCTGGCGGCAGCTGGCACGTCGCTTCAGGCCCAGACCGATACCACCCGAACGGCGGCCGACTCGGCGCGTCGCGTCGTCAAGCTGGCGCCCATCGCCGTGACCGCGGCCCGGGTCGACCGTCCCGTCTTCAACACTCCCAACCCGGTCCTGGTGCTCGACTCCACCAACGTCCGGGAGGAGTCGCCTAACGGCATCGCGGATCTGTTCCGGAACCTCCCCGGGGTCGACGTCACCGGGGTCGGCCCAAACCAGTCGCGCCTGATTATCCGGGGCCAGCGAGGCCAGCGGATCCTGCTGACCGAGAACGGCATCCGGATCAACAACAGCCGCCGGCAGCAGGACTTCGGCGAGCTGCCCTCGTTCACCGACATCAACGGCATCAGCCGGGTGGAAGTGGTCCGCGGTCCGGCCTCGGTCCTCTACGGCACCGACGCCATCGGCGGCGTGGTGAACCAGATCACCCTGGCAGCGCCCCGGAATGGCACGCCCGATGGCGTGCGGGGCAACATGGCGTTCCGGTACGGCTCCGCCGCCGAGCAGCAGACGGTACATGGAACGGTGACGGGCCGGTCGGGCCGCCTGGGCTTCGCATTGACGGCCGGATACCGCGATGCGAGAGCGTACGAGGCACCCGAAGGCACCTTCGGGAACCTCACGCTGACCTCCAACACGAAAGTCAACGACACCGGCGTGATCGACCGGAATTTCTCGGCCGACCTGGGCTACGACCTGGCCGAGGGCCACACCGTGGAGCTCCGGGTGTCGCACTATGGCGCGCGCGACGCCGGATTCGGCTTCGTAACTCCGGCCGACCTGGGCGATCCCGATGGCGCCACGGTGCAAATCCTCTACCCCGAACAGGACGTCACCCGGCTGACCGCGGGCTACCGGGCCACCGGAGTGAACTGGGGTATCGCCGACCGCTTCAGCATCACGGGATACGGCGCCGACAACGACCGGATCTTCACCCAGTTCATCGGCATCCCGTTAGGCGATCCCTTCCCGCCCGGCTCCGGCATCGATATCCGCACCAGGAACTTTACCGACATCCGGACCTACGGCGCCCGGGTGGAAGCCGCCAAGATCCTGGGGGGCCGGCATTCCGTGACGTATGGCGTGGACTGGTATCGTGATCGGGCCAACAACGCCGATACCAGCGTGACCGAGACCCGCATGTTCGGCCCGCCGGTGGTCGAGACCTCCGACGTCCCCACGCTGCCCAATGCGACGCTCTGGAGCGGAGGGGTCTTCGCCCAGAGCGATCTGGCGCTGACCGACCGGTTCACGCTGGGGCTCGGGATCCGGGCCCAGACGATCCATTCCGACACCCGCGAGACCGAGGGACTCCCGGAGGAGCGGGCCGGGGTCTCGGCCAGCAACAGCGCCGTGGTCGGTGCGGTCAGCGGACGGTACCAGCTCACCAGCGCGATCAACCTGGTCGCGACGGTGGGGCGCGCGTTCCGGGCGCCCAACCTGGTGGAGCGTTACTTCGAGGGCAACACGCCGGAGGGCAACGGCTATCAGCTGGCCAACCCGGACCTGGAACCCGAGACCAGCCTCAACTACGACCTGGGCGTGAAGCTTCGCACCGGTCGCGTCTATGCCGAGGTGATCTACTTCGCCAACCGGATCTCGGACGGGATCCGGATCGTCCCCACCGGCACGACCGTGAACGACGTCCCCGGGTTCCGCAACGAGAACATCGACAAGCTCACCGACCGGGGCGTCGAGACCCTGGCCGAGGTGGTCGTGGGAGCCGGCTTCTCGGTCCTGGGCCACTTCACCAGGCTGACGTCGAAGACCGACGAGGAGTCACCGACCGGCGACGGGTATTCCAGCAAGGTGGGCGGAGAGTTGCTGTGGCGGGAGCCGCAGGGGCGCTTCTTCGCGGCCTGGGAGGTGCGCCACCAGGGAGAGCGGGACGACGTGGAGCTGACGGCGAGCCCCGTGGGGGAGACCATCCCCGCTTTTACGGTGCACAACGTGCGAGCCGGCGTGCGGCTGGGCGTGATCGGCCGGACCACGGCAGCGTTGACGGTGGGCGTACTCAACCTGACGGACGAACTGTACTCCGAGGCGTCGAACACGGCCTTCTTCCGGCCGGAGCCGAGACGTAATGCGCAGATCGGGATCCGGTTGGACTTCTGAAGCTGTCAGCCGTCAGCTATCAGCTGTCAGCCGTCAGCTATCAGCTGTCAGAGGCTGCTGGTGGAAATGGTACCGGCAATTCGGACGCCTCTGACACCTGGTGGCAAACTCAGAGCGCTGGACGATTTACAGCTGACAGCCGATAGCTGACAGCTGGTAGCCGAGGATTCATATGGGCCCAGGTCCGGTGCATTACATCCCCATCTTCACCACCCTGGTTGC
>DASTEX010000279.1:0-3480 GCA_035709185.1 Gemmatimonadales bacterium | reverse complement strand
CGCCGGCGCAGGAACGACCGATCCTGGCGTGGGCCGGCGCGGCTGCCGCGCAGGGCCTCCTGATCGGGCCGTCAGCGGATTCGGCCGCGGTGACGGAGCTGCATCTCCTCACCGGGGTGGCGCCGCGGCCCGAATTCACGGCGTTGGCCGCGCTGGCGCGGGGAGATTCGAGCGGCGCCCGCCGGGCGCTGGCCGCCCGGCCCACTCCTCCGGCATCGGGTGAGGGAGCCAAGGAGCCGCCCAAGCTCAACCAGCGGGCCGCGTTCGCCATGGGGGATTATCGCCCGGTAGCCGCGGAGGCCTTCTACCAGCTGGGCGACTATCGCCAGGCGGTGGAGGTGCTGACCAACTTCGAGCAGAACCGGCTGAACACGCGGGAGTTCGATTCCCGCTGGGGGCTGCTGGCGCGGGTGCGGCTGCTCAGGGGCCTGGCGTACGAGAAGCTGGGACAGCTCGACTCGGCTGCGCGGGAGCTGGATGGAGTGGTGGCGCAGTGGGATGCGGCCGACGAACGGCTGGCGCCGGTAGTGAGAGAAGCCAAAGCCGCACTGTCGAGGTTGAAGGGAGCGAAGGGATAACACGAATGCATAGTGAATAGTGCATAATGCATAGTGAATAAGGGTCTTACTCTCTGGTTCCTCTTTTCATCCGACAGCCCCCCTGACCTACCACGTTTTCAACTGCTGTCGTTGCGGCTTCTTTCTCCCGGGGTCTCACTGCGTTTTGGTAGCGCGTTTTTCCCCGTTCTTGCGAGCAGTCTTGATGCTGGCCATGAAGATGGCGATAAGCTCGTTGGTTTCTTCGACGGCCCGCTCCAGTTCCCCCGCATCGACCAGCTCGAGACGGCGGCAGAGCTCCAGCCACACATGCGTCTCGCGAAGCTCCTTGAGACAGATGCTCATGCGATGGATGAAGTCGTTGCGGGATTCGGCGCTCTGTGCCTCCGCGTAGTTGGGGGCCGCGCTGGTGCCACTGCGGAGCAACTGGCCTGCGATGTGGCTGGCGAGGGCGGTTCGGGGCAGCCGGTCGGTAAGCAGGCAGACGGCATAGGCCAGTCCAATCAGCCGGTCTTCGAGATGATGCCAGGCACCTGGTTTCGGCATTGGGGAATCCACGACAGCAGACGGGCCACAGTAACTCAAAAGGTAGGGAAGCCGTCATCCGGAAAGGACAAATAGGACCAGGAAAACCGCAGGGTGGAAACCCCTAAGCACTATGCAGTCTACATTATGCACTCCGCATTCATGTTCTCCCTTGCAACGGATGGTAGATTTCACCTGTGGGACGAGCGGATGGTCGCGCGGGTCTTCGGGCCCGCGAGGAAAGTCCGAGCTCCACAGGGTCGACTGCCAGGTAACGCCTGGGCGCCGCGAGGCGACGGACAGGGCCACAGAAAACAAACCGCCCCCGGGCAACCGGGGGTAAGGGTGAAACGGTGGGGTAAGAGCCCACCGCGCGCGCCGGCAACGGCCGCGGCACGGCAACCCCCAGTCGGAGCAAGGCCAAATAGGCGGCGAGGTGTGTCCCGCACCGTTATCAGCCGCGGGTAGGCTGCTTCAGGTGGCCGGCGACGGCTATCGCAGAGAGATGACCATCCTCCCGGGCAACCGGGAGACAGAACTCGGCTTACAGCTCGTCCCAGCGCCCCGGCGTTCACCCGCCGGGGCGATTAGTTTCCCGCTTCAGCACCCCGACCGAGGTTCCTCCTATGCTGGTTCGCTGGATCGCTCTCGCCCTGTCCCTGTTTTCCCGCCACCCGGTTGAGTCTCCCCCGGCGACGGCGACGTTCCAGTACCGGATCGAGCAACGGTCCGAGAGCCGGATCGACCTGTCGGTCTTCGGAGCGCCGGAGCAGGTCCACAACACGGCTCACGCCTGGTACGTGACGGTGTCGTATACCGACAGCGCCGGCGGCGCGGCCCTGGTCGCGACCCTCGATTCGCTCCAGGTGGACCTGGGCACCAACCCCGTCACCAAGGAGTCGATCGACAGCGCGGCCGGCACCATCTACCGCGGCTTCGTGGATGCCCGCCGCAAGATCCAGTCGATTACCGCAAGCAAGAACAGCACCTTCGGGGCCCAGTTCGAGTCGGTGCTTCACTCGTTCCATCCCGCGTTCAAACCGGACTCAAAGACCGGCGACACCTGGGTCGATACCCTCAACGTCAAGCTCGACACGCCCAGCATCAAGACGACCTCGCAGTCGATCCGGAATTACAGCCTGACCGGCACCGAGGCCCGGAGCGGGGTCGAGGCCTTCCGGGTCGAAGTCACCTTTACCGAGACGTCCAGCGGAACCCTGGAGACGCCGGGCGGTCCGGCCGAGCTGGAAGGAACCACCCAGGGCCGGGGGACGGCGTTCTTCGGGCCGGGCGGCCAGTACCTGGGCGGGGAGAGCGGCTCCACCGGCGAAGGCAATATCACGATTGCCACGGCGCCGTCGGCCATCCCGATCAAGACCACCACCAACACGACGGTGACGCTGGTCCGGTAGACCGCTGGTGCCAGCGCCACGGCTGCGGAGCATCCTGCGGGTCGCCGGCCGCCTCCTGGTGAAGGCGGCCGTGGTGTTCGGGCTCTGGATGGTCTCGGTCTGGCCGCTGCCCGGCTGGTATCGCACCCACTTCCCCCGGGAAACGGCCTTCATGGCCATGCGCCGGCGCCAGGCCCCGGAGCAGACCCCGCGCTACCAGCCGACGCCGCTCCGGCAGATCTCCCGCTCCCTGAGCACCGCGGTCCTGGTGTCCGAGGACCACCGGTTCTACGTGCACAACGGAATCGACTACATCGAGCTGTTGCGCGCGCTGGGCTACCGGCGGGACGCCTTCGACTGGTCGGTGTCACGGGACCGTTCCGAGCTCTGGCGGGCGGTGGGACGGGCCTGGAGCCGCCGAGAGGACATCCGGGGAGCCAGCACCGTCTCTCAGCAGCTGGCGAAGAACCTGTACCTCTCTCCTTCGCGCAATCCGTTCCGGAAACTGAAGGAAGCGCTGACGGCCTGGCGGCTGGAGCAGGCACTGGGAAAGGAACGGATCCTGGAGCTCTACCTCAATGTGGCGGAGATGGGTCCCGGCATCTGGGGAGCGGAGGCGGCGAGTCAGGCCTATTTCAAGCGCCCGGCCCGGCGGCTGACAGAGGACCAGGCGGCGTGGCTGGCGGCAACGCTACCGGCGCCGCTCCGGGCCAATCCGCGTCACCGGCCGTATCGGATCCGGTGGCGGCAGGAGCTCATTCTCCAGAGAATGCAGAATGAGTCGTTCATCCTGCCACCGGTGGACTTGGGAAAAAGAGATTAACGATTGCAGATTGCAGATTAGTGAGTGCAGATTGTAGAAGTGACTGATCTACCGGCCGCGGGCCCAGCAGCAAGCACCACTTCTACACCCTGCAATCTCTGATCTGCAATCTGCAATTATCAGTCGACCAGTCGAAGCGGCATCACCAGCGTGAGATAACTCGCAGGATCATTCCACCCCACCG
>DASTEX010000278.1:0-2146 GCA_035709185.1 Gemmatimonadales bacterium | reverse complement strand
GCAGGCCCACTGATGGCCGGTGTTCCGCCGCAGATGCGGCGTGTCCTTCGCCATCTGGCCTGGGTGAGAAGCCAGGGCTTCGCCCGCCTCATCGAGGAGGACGAGCTCAACCCGTTGACCAAGCTCCGCCTCGCAGCCGAGAGGGCGCGCTGGGCCAGGTCCAACCCCGTTCCCACCGGCTCCGCCGTGCCTGTTTTCGTTTTCGGCGTTCAGCGTTCGGGGACGAACATGGTGGCCCGGGGCTTTAGGTCAAGCCCCGAGTTTGAAGTGTTCAACGAAAACGACAAACGGGCCTTCACCGATTTTCGGATCCGCCCCGTCGACGAGGTCGCTCCACTGATCGGCCGCAGCAAACACCGGTGGGTCCTGTTCAAGCCGTTGTGCGACTCCCACCGCGCGGTCGAGCTGCTGGAGGAGCTGGGCGACCCGGTTCCCGGACGGGCGTTGTGGGTCCACCGGCAGGTCGACCCCCGGGTGCGGTCGGCGCTGGCCAAGTTCGGGGACGCCAACCTGAGGGCGCTTAGGGAGATCGCGGCCGGACGGGGAGAAGGGATGTGGCAGGCCGGAGGCCTGTCTCAACAGAACCTCAGGCTGGTGAGCTCATTCGACTTCGACACCATGTCGCCGGCCGGCGCCGCCGCACTGTTTTGGTTCGTCCGAAACTCGCTGTTCTTCGAGCTGGGGCTGGACCGGCGAAGCGATGTCCTGCCGGTTTCCTACGACCGGCTCATCGAATCCCCCGATGAGGTAACGCAGCGGATCTGCGGCTTCCTGGGCTGCCGGTGGGACCGCCGGTTCGCCGAGCACATCGAGCCCCGGCATCCATCGAAGGCGCCGCCACTGGAGATAGACCCGCGGATCCGGTCGCTGTGCGAAGAGCTGCAGGCCAGGTTCGACGCTCTGTACACCGAGCCGCCAACGGTTCGGGGCTAGGAAGGCTCCGGTTCGGGCTCATCTCCGAGCGGCGCCTTCTCGGGCACCGGCCTTCGAACCGGGGCGCTTCGGGCCAGGAACTCCAGGAGAATCACGATCAGGGCCGCGATGAATACGCCGGCGCCCAGAGCACCGAAGGCCCGGCGAAGGATCATCGGGCCGATCGGCACCCGTTGCGGTTCACCTACGGTAATGAGGTTCCCGGCGTCGGCGGAGGCCTGGAGCGCCCTCGCCTGCTCCTCGGTAGCTCGGGCGGCGTTGAGTCTGGCCAGCGCCTGCTTGTTCAGCTCGGAAAGAGTCTGGAACTGAGCCATCTGCGGCGCCAGCGCGGCAAGCTCGGCCGATTGAGTGTCGATCTGCGCCTGGAGGCTGGCGGCCAGGCTTGTGTTGCCGAGCGATCTCGCCCGCAGCTGCTCCTCTTTCAGGGCGGATACGGCGCGGGACTTCATCTCGTAGTCCGGCAGCCCCAGCGCCAGGCCGGACGACTTACCGAGCTCGGACAGCTGCCCTTCGGTCTCCGCCACGGTCTTCTGTGACTGCTCGGCCAGCTGGCCGGCCAGGTGGACCTGCGGCTCGAGAAGGAACTTCATGGACTCTGCCGACACCCAGCGGGCGACCTCTGCCGACTGGTCCTTCTGCGGCAGCCGGGTGGTAACCCGAACCAGGCTGCTCTCACCAATGGGGGCCACCGAGACGGTCCCGGCCTGCTGTAGTACCTCCAGCGGAACGGAGGCCCTCTCCGACACCCTTTCGAGAACGGTCGGGGTCGCTGCCGCGGCGCCGAAGGTCTCCAGCAGCATGCGGTTGCCCTGTGCGCCGGTGAACTGGCTTCCGGCTGAGCCTCCCAGGCTGGAAACGGTGACGGTGGCGTTGGTCACCCAGCGCTCTTCGGTCGTCAAAAGCATCACCGCGATTACGAGCGCAGCAGCCAAAAGCGGCACCAGGAGGAAAAGACGGATCCGCTTGCGGACTAAGTTGAGATAGTCGCTGATCTCCACTGGCGTGTCCTCTCGACGGTCCGGGCGACACAAGAAGCCGCGGCGGCAAATGTTAGGAAGTACCAAAGGTTAACTACGTTGGTTATCACGTTGGCGACGAGACTCACCGAGATGAATGCCACGACGCATCCTGCAAAGCCTACCGCCACCCCGCGCCGAATGGACATCTCGCGGCGATCGGGTTCGGTGGCGATTAGGGCCAGGTAGGCCACTCT
>DASTEX010000277.1:0-16101 GCA_035709185.1 Gemmatimonadales bacterium | reverse complement strand
AAGTTCGCCCATCCAGTTGTACGGCGACGTGGTGTACAACGACGGCGCCGAAGACCAGAACCTCGGCTGGTGGGCCGGCCTGAGCGTTGGCGCCATCCGCCAGGCGGGCGACTGGGCCATTGCGGGTCTGTATACCCGGGTGGAGCAGGAGTCGGTGCTATCCATGTACAACTACTCCGACCTGGGCGTGGGCGGGACCAACGTCGAGGGTCCGATTCTGAGCCTCCAGTATCGGCCAATGAGTTCCCTGACATTATCGTACAGGCACCACATGGTCCGGCCGGTGACCGCCGTGGCGGGGTTGTCGGACGAGCGGCTGCACCGGATACTCGTGGACGCGGCGGTTTCCTTCTGAGGGGTGAGTGAATGGCTCCCGTCTCTGACAAATCCCGTGGCATCGCATTCATACTGGCGCTGGTGCTGGGCATCTTCGGGGCGCATCGCTTCTACGTCGGCAAGGTGGGCACCGCCATTCTGATGATCTGCACCGCCGGCGGGCTCGGCATCTGGTACCTCTACGACGTCGTTATGGTGGCCTCGGGCCAGTTCCGCGACGCCGACGGCCGCCGGGTGCTCCGGTGGGATCCGGAGTCGGGCGAGGAGGGAATCCAGGGCGAAATGACCTCCGAAATCCTCGAGGAGCTCGAAGCCCTGCGACGCGAAGTGGCCGAGCTGTCGGAGCGGGTCGACTTTGCCGAGCGGCTCCTCCAGCGACCGGAGGCCGAGCGGACGGCAACTCAGCGGGCCGAGGCCTCGTAGAGAAGGGTATCCCGCACATCCGGTTGCCTTTCATGCCCGCGGTTCATCTCGCGACTGCCCTCCTGCTGCTGGCTGCTCCGCTGCTGGCCCAGGATTCCCGGCCGCGTCCCTATCCCGTATTCGAGAGTATGGAGTTTGAACGGGCCGTCGCCCGCGGCACGCGTACCCGGACCGGACGCCCCGGCCCGCGCTACTGGCAGCAGCAGACCGAATACCGGCTTCAGGCCACGCTCGATCCGACCGCCAAGCGCCTCACCGGCCAGGGCACCGTCCGGTACGTCAACAACTCACCCGACACCCTCCGCACGCTGGTCTTTCATCTCTACCAGGACCTGTTCTCGCCCACGGCAGTCCGGAACGAGCCGACCCCGGTGACCGGTGGGACGGAGCTGGGTGAAGTGACGGTGGATGGCCGGGCGCTGCGGGAGGAAGCGAACGACACGGTTCCCGGCTACAGCCGCTTTGCCACCAGCCTCCATATCAGGCTTCCCGCTCCGCTGGTGCCGGGCCGAGCCGCCGAGCTGGGCTTTCGCTGGGGGTTCACGGTTCCCCCCGATGGTGCGCCCCGCGAAGGTACCGATGGCGAAGTGTTCTTCATTGCGTACTGGTACCCCCAGGCGGCGGTCTACGACGACGTGTCCGGCTGGCAGTTCGATCCCTACCAGGGCAACGCCGAGTTCTACATGGGGTACGGCGACTACGATGTCGAGCTCACCGTGCCCGAGGGATGGCTCATCGGCGCAACCGGCACCCTGGTCAACGGCGACCAGGTGCTTGCCCCGGTGGTGCAGCAGCGGCTGCGACAGGCCGCGGAGGGGAGGGGCATCACCGCGATCGTGGGCGAAGCCGATCGGGGGCCGGGCCGGGCCACGGCGCGGGGAGCCAACGGGCAACTGACCTGGCGCTACCAGGCGAAGAGTGTCCGCGACTTCGCGTTCGGCCTCTCGGACCAGTACCTGTGGGACGCCACCACCGCGCGGGTGGGAGACCGGGACGGCGACCGCCAGGATGATCGGGCGCTGATCCACACGTTTTACCGGCCGAGCCGGCGGGCCTGGGCCTGGGATCAGTCGGCCCGCTACGCGCAGCACAGCATCGAGTTCCTGTCCCGGAATCTCTGGCCCTATCCCTATCCCCACGCCACCGCCGTGGACGGCGTCGGGTCCTGCTCCGGGATGGAATACCCGATGATCACCTGCATCGGCGGCCCCCGGGACACGCTGGGGCTCTATTCGGTGATCGTCCACGAGCTGGCCCACATGTGGTTCCCGATGCAGGTGGGCTCCGACGAGAAACGTTATGCCTGGCAGGACGAGGGTCTGACCCGGTTCAACCAGGCCCAGGGGATGCGGGACTTCTTCCGGGGCTATGACCGCGAAGTCATCTCGCGCAACAACTATCTGCGCTTCAGCGCGACCGGCGGCGAAGTCCCGCTGATGCGCCACGGGGACCGGTACCCCTTCGGCACCGCGGCCTACGGCATTGCCTCGTACGACAAGATGGCGACCAATCTGGCTGCGCTTCGCGGCCTGGTGGGGGAGCCCCGGTTTCGCCAGGCCTACCGGGAATACGGCCGGCGCTGGATCAACCGGCATCCCACGCCGTGGGACTTCTGGAACACTTTCAACGAGGTGCTGGGCGAGGATCTCTCGTGGTTCTGGCGGACCTGGTGGTTCGAGACCTGGACCCTCGACCACGCCATCGTGGAAGTGCAGCCCGCGGGCGATTCCACCCGGGTGACGGTGGAGGACCGGGGACTGGCGCCGATGCCGGCCCGGGTGGCCATCCGCCGGGCCGACGGGACCACCCAGCGTTACGAGATTCCGGTCACGACCTGGCTGAGCGGGGTCCGTCGCTGGAGCTTTCATGTCCGGTCCCGGCCCGCGATCGCCAGCGTGGAAATCGATCCCGAGGGGCTCTTCCCCGATACCGACCGGAGCAACAACGTGTGGCGGGGGCTCCGGTAACGTCGTGGACGTCGAAGACGTCGAAGGCAGTCGAAGACAGTCGAAGGCGGTTGGCTCACTGGCGAGGTTCCATGATTCGAATCTTTGGTCTCTCAGTGTTTTTCCTGTCGGGGTCAGCTCCGTTCCTGCCGGCGCAAACCGGTGAAGAGAAAGCGGTGGTCCAGGTGGTCGAGCAGATGTTCGCGGCGCTCAAGGCGGGTGACACGGCCGGCATGCGCGCCACGTTGCACCCCGCCGCCCGGATCATCCAGACCGGCACCCGGGAAGCGGTTCCGTTCCACCGGGTGAACAGCGTCGATGACTTCCTCAAGGCCATCGGCGGCGCCACCGGCCGCGGGCTGGAGGAGCGGATCTACCATCCCGAGGTGCGGATCGACGACAATCTCGCGACCGTCTGGCTCCACTACGACTTCCTGGTGGGCGGGCAGCTCAGCCACTGCGGGGTGGATGCCTACCAGCTGATTCGGGTGCCCGAAGGCTGGCGGATTCTGCAGATCGTGGACACCCAGCGGCGGCAAGGCTGCGCCGACATTCAGAAGGCGGCCCAGACGGCGCACGACCGGCGGATCGACTACATCGAGCTCCCGGTTACCGATCTGCCCCGGGCGCGCCAGTTCTATCAGCGGGTGTTCGGCTGGAGCTTCACCGATTACGGTGCCGACTACACCAGCTTTGCCGACGGGCGAATCACTGGCGGGCTGGTGAAGGTGGACCGGCCGGCCGGGTCGGGCGCGCTGGTGGTGCTCTACGCGGCGAACCTGCCGGCCATCCGGGATTCCGTCACGGCCGCCGGGGGAAAGATCGTGCGCGATATCTTCGAGTTTCCCGGCGGCAGGAGGTTCCACTTCACCGACCCAGTCGGCAACGAGCTGGCGGTGTGGTCTCTCAGTCCTTAGTCACTGGTCGCTAGTCACCAGCATGCTCCCGGAAGATCGAAGCTCCGTTTCCGTAATCACGGACAACGGAGCCTCGTCTCTTCCAGGGCGCAGGCTGACGACCAGCGACTAACGACTAGTGGCTATTGCACCACGACCCGTCCCCGCATGCCGGTGGTCGCCGTGCCGTGAACACTGCAGAAGTAGTCGTAGTTGCCCGGCGTGTTGAAGATCTCTTCGTAGGTGAAGGGACCATTCCGGACCGTGGCCGAGCTCGGAATCGTGGCCGGCGCGACGGGAACGATGTTGTGCTGGCTGGCGGCCGCGGTCCAGACGAATGCCACCGTACCGCCGGCGTCGATGGTCACTTCGTCCGGGTCGAACTGATTGTTCGTCAAAACGACCTGGGCGAAATCGCCGGCGACGACGGCCGACGCGAAGAATGTGAGGGGTGAGCCGGCCGCGCCCGTGACGGTCGCAGTCACGGTCACTACTCCCGCCGCCGGTCCCAGGGTTAACACCGTCTCGGCGTTTCCCTGGGCATCGGTGGTGCTGGTCGGAACGCTGAGGGTGCCGGTGCCGCTGGCGACCGCCCAATTGACGATTTCGTTTGCAGCGGGAGTGGAACCGCGCATCAGGTTCACCCGGAAGGGAGCCAGCTGGGCGCTGGGTGCGCCGGTCTGCGCGTCCCCGCTGGGGGTGCCGAAATCCATGCTTAGCACATCAGGGTTGGTGCCATCGTCGTCGTCGCAGGCCAGCGCCAGTGTGGCCAGCGCTGCCAGGGCAAGGAAGGAGCGTCGCATAGGGTCTCCAGGAACGGTTCTTCGGAACTGGTGGGGAGACGCCAGGGCGAGCCGGCGGGAGCACAACGAGGCTAAGGAGAGACAAAAGGACTTAGGACTTTGGACTTAGGACTAAGCAGGCTCCTCGAGAAATTGGGGCTCCTCCGTCCCTGATCCTGAGGCACCGGATGTCGAACGATGGCCCATGCCGAGGACCTGGGAGCTCCGAATGGGTGAGGAACTGGCTTAGTCCTAAGGCCTAAGTCCCAAGTCCTTTAGTTGGCCCTGAGTCCCTGGGTCACGGCCAGCGCCCGTTCCACCGCTTCCTCCAGGCCCCGCTGGTGCAACCGGTAGCCCAGGGAGGCGCGGAGGCTGGCGCCCAGGGCGCTGGGCAGCGGCCGCCATCGGGTCGAATCGCTGGTGAGCTGATCCATCAGGGACTTCACCCGCTGGCTCGCGTCGGCCGCCGATGGCGCGGATTCTCCCAGGCCCAGCAGGGCCAGGGAAGCGCCCAGGCTTCGCTGGTAACCGGCGTACAGCGCATTCCAGTCTGCCGGGGTGACGGTGATCCCATTGCGGGTGGCCTCGTCCAGCAGCATGTGCTGCTTGGCCAGCTCCCGGACAAAACGCTCGAGCAGTACGTCGCTGGCTCCGCGGAGCTCGAGGTAACCGCGGGGCGGGAGCAGGTCGATCCAGATGGACGCGCGCGCCAGCCCCAGGGACCCTCCCTCCCAGCGGGCGAGCGGCACCGTATCGCGGGTGCGTTCGGACGGGTCCTCGAAGAAGGCCCGGAGTCGCGCAGGGACTCGCTGGTCCAGCGCCAGGCCGCGGCCGGCGGCCAGACTGTCGATGTACACCGAATCGGCTCCCCGAGTAGCCAGGGTCTCGGCATACTGGCGCAGGCGATCCCGCACTTCCTCGAGCGGCGGCCGCCGGACGATGTGAAATCCGCCGCGGGAGGTGACCCCGTTGATGTCACCCGGTTTGATCCGCCAGCTGCCCCGCACGAATTCGGGGGGGAAGTCCTGCCGCCGTGCCGGGGGAAGCCACCCGCCCTGCTGGGCGCTGGCGTCCTCGGAATGGGCCCGGGCCAGCGAGTCGAAGACCTGGCCCGGTGAACGAGCCCGGACCATCAATGACTCGGCCCGGTCCCGCACGGCCGCGATAGCGCGGATGTCGTCCGGATCGCTCACCCGGATGAAGATCTGCTGGAAGACTCTCAGGTTGTCTTCGGCAAAGAGGGAATCAGGCCGGTCCGGTGCCACCCGCGGGCGGCGGGCCACCAGGGTGTCATGCCAGCGACGGAGCGGGATGAGCAGCAGGTCGGGCGTCAGCGCCGAGGCGGCCCGGGCCGAGTCCGCCAGGTTGACGTTGCCGGCCACCGCCTGGGCCAGCAGCGAATAGTCGGTCCAGGCCAGCGCCACGAAACCCGCTTCCGAGATAGTGGGCTGGTTGGTTGGAGTTCGGGCGATCCACGTCGCCAGCCGGTCCGGCATGAGCGTGTCTCGGCCGGCTTCGGCGGCGATGTCCTCACGACCGGAATAGACTCCCTGTCCACACGCGGACAGCCCCACCAGCAACACCGCCAGCCCGGCGCCCACCGAGCGGACCGCATTCCCCAGAGCATCCATTGTCGGGACTCCGAATCAGGCCGTTGCTCCCTGGAGAACCCGATGGGCGGCGGACCCGATTTCCGGGTCATCGTTGCCCGCCAGGGCTCTCAGGATCTGTGTTCCGGCGGCGCCGGCGGCGCCGAGACTTTCGATCGCCTGAAGCCGCAGGCGCTTGGTGAAACGGCGTTCGCCCTGAGCCACCTGCCGGAGCGCCAGCACGGCGTCGGGGGTACCGATCCGGCCCAGGGCCCGCAGCACTTCGCGGAGCGCATCAGGATGGTCCTCGGTTTCGAGCAAGGCCGCAAGGGGCATGGCCAGCGAACGGGCCTTGGCGCCGTCCAGATTGCCCAGGACCTGGAGCCGGACCGTGGGAGAGGGATCCTTGAGCAGGCGGGCCAGCGGCTCCAGTGCGTCGGCGGAGCCGATCTTCGATAACGCCACCGCCACGGATTTGCGGACCCGCTCATCGGGATGGGATGCCTGCTGAGCCAGCCGGGGGACCGCCTCGACCAATCCCATCTCTCCGCAGAGCTCGGCGGCGTTGCGCACCACGTACCACGCCGGATGGCTCAGGTGCTGAATGATGATCTCGGTGCCCTGCTCCATTTGCGTCAGGGCCGAGTAATAGCCGCGCCGCTCGGAGATGGACCCGGTCTGCACCAGCAGATCCATGAGAATCTCGGTCGCGGAAGGGCCCAGCCTTCGCAGCACAGCGATCGCCTGCTCTTTGTGGATCCCCGTCGCGGCCATTCGCGCGAACTGGCCGAGGTGCTGCCGGGAGAGAATCCGCTTGAGCTCGAGACGGTAGAGCCGGGCGTTGGCCTCGTTTCCCAACCCGTCGGCTACGTCCAGGAAATCCCGGGAAACCTTGAGCAACGCCGGCATGTCCCCCGCGTCCACCGCGGCTCGGCCGGCCCGAATGAGACCTTCCAGCTTTCTCCGCTCTTCGTGGGCCTGGGAGACCTGCGCCATCCGCGACGAGGCCGGCATGACGGGTTCATCCATCACCAGCGGTGGCAGGATCAGACCATGGTCCGGCACCACCAGAGTGTCGTCCTGGCCCCGCTTGCCGCTCCGGCGGGACCGGACGGTCACGTCGGGCTGGTCGCCATTGTAGCGAATGACCTCGAGCTCGGTGCCGGCCCGGGTGAGGCGGACGCGCCCGGCAACCGGACCCAGTGACTCCAGCAGTTCCTCCCACGTGAAATACGTTCCGGGGAAGGCGGCCAGGGTCCGGGCCAGGAGCAGCAGGTCCGCCGGCTCCAGTGGTTCATCCATGTCGAGTCCGCTGATCGTATGACCAAGCAGACCCTCGTGGACCTCCCGCACGCCCGGACTGGCCGAGGGAAGTCGGACACCGTTGATCGTGAGCCCATGCGAGGTGGACTCGAGGGCCAGGGACCGGCCACTGAGACATGCCAGAAGCACCCGGACCACCTCCTGAAGCTCAGCTTCCGCGGCCGGCTGGTGCCGGGCCAGATACAGGAGACTGGACAGGTTGGCTGCAACGGATGTCGGGCTCAGTTCAGCGGCCATGGAGCAACTCCACTCCCCGAAAAATTCATGTAAATCTTTGATATACATGGGTCTTGCACGAAGCATGCCCACCCCGAAACCCTGCCAAATGCTTGCAGTTCGGTGTAGAATCCCACCGCTGGTCGGCCGGGTATCGTGCCACAACTATGACTCTGGTGTTGCAGGGATCCAATATGCGAATCGCGTCATTAGCCGGGGCCATGGCTCTGGTTTCCGGGGTCTTCCAGGTCGCAGAGGCCCAGACTGATCGGATCCGGGCCGACGTGGCCTGGCTGGCATCCGACCGCCTGGAAGGGCGCCGGATTGGTACGCCCGGGGCCGATTCAGCCGCCGCCTGGCTGGGCCACCGCTTTGCCGCGCTCGGGCTCAAGCCGGCCGAGGGGCTGGGAGGGTGGTTCCAGCGATTCACCGTCTCGGCCGATGCCCCTGCAGCCCACGGCACCGACCTGGCCGGGAAGTCCGGCGTGAACGTGATCGGGGTGCTGCCGGGCCGCGATCCGGCCCTGGCCGGAGAGTATGTGGTCATCGGGGCGCACTACGACCACCTCGGCCTGGGAGGGAGTGGCAGCCTCGATCCCGACAGTGTGGGTGTGCCCCACAACGGGGCCGATGACAATGCCTCGGGGGTGGCTGCGCTGCTCGAAGCCGCCCGCCGGCTGGCCCTGGCCCGGCCCGCGCGAAGCGTGCTCTTCCTGGCCTTCAGCGGTGAGGAACAGGGGCTGCTGGGCTCCACCCATTATGTGAAGAACCCGGCGGTGCCTAACGACCGGGTGATGGCGATGCTCAACTTCGACATGGTGGGAAGGCTGCGGGACCACAAGCTCATCGCCTACGGAGTCGAAACCGCCGCCGAGTTCCGCGGCCTGCTCGACTCGTTGAATGCCGAGGCCGGCTTCGCGCTGTCCGCCCAGGGCGACGGATACGGGCCGAGTGATCACACTTCGTTCACCGTGGTGAAGCGTCCGGTGCTGCACTTCTTCACCGGCACTCACGAAGACTACCATCGGACCACCGACGACGCGGTCCGGATCAACGTCGAAGGAATCGAACGAATCGCGCGCTTTGCGGCCGACCTGACCCGGGCACTGGGTAATCGGGGGGCGCCGCTCACCTTCGTGGAATCCACCCCGCCCGCGGGGCCCGCGAGTGGCTCCCGCAGCAGCGGCTACGGCGCCTACCTGGGCACGGTTCCCGACATGACCGGGTCCCCGGGCGGCGTGCTGCTCTCCGGGGTTCGCTCGGGAAGTCCGGCGGCAGAGGCGGGGTTGCAGGCGGGCGATGTGCTGGTCCGGATCGGTGAGCACCCGGTTCCCGATCTCCAGGGGATGACCACCGCGCTCCGGGCCCACGCACCGGGCGATACGGTGGAAGTCGAGTTCAAGCGGAACGGCCAGTCGCAGACCGTCAAGGTCGTCCTGGGCCGGCGGGGAGGCTGAGTGCCGGTCCTCGACGGTGAACGGGTGGTCGCGGCGCTTCGCGGGGCGTTCGCCCGCAACGCCGGCGCGAACGAGCTGCTTCAGCTGGCCGCCGACCGGATCCAGGCGGCGGGCACTCCCTACACCTCCGTCTACCTCTACATGCTGCGCGACGGTGAGCTGGTGCTCGATGCCTGGGCCGGACGGGAGACCGAGCATACCCGGATTCCCGTGGGCAAGGGGGTCTGCGGTACCGCGGTCGCGGAAGGAAAAGACCAGAACGTTCCCGACGTGCGAGCCATCTCCAATTACATCGCGTGCAATCTGCTGACCCGCTCCGAGCTGGTTGTGCTGATCCAGCGGGGCGACCACATCCTGGGCCAGATCGACGTGGACAGCGACGCGATCGATCCCTTCTCCCCCGCCGAGCATGCCGAGGTCCGAAAAGTTGCGGAAGCTCTGGCGGTGCTCCTTTGAGATCGGTTGATCGGGCGATCCAGTGATCTGGCGATTGCATACGCCGGTCTCTGCTGGGTAATCACCCGATTACCCGATTACCCGGTGCAATGATTATCTGGTCAACCGCCCGCTTCATCATCCCCCTGCCTCCGGGACACCGCTTTCCGCTGGCGAAGTACGCCATGGTGAGGGAGGGGGTGGTGGCCCGCGGCATCGCGCGTGAGGAGGACCTCCACGAGCCCGAGCGGGCGCATTGGGACGACCTCGCGCTGGCGCACACCTCGCGCTGGCTCTCCGCCATGCGGGACGGGCTGTTGTCGAAGGCAGAGGCCCGTCGTCTGGGCTTTCCCTGGAGCGAGGGTCTCCTGGAGCGATCGCTGCGAACCGCCCGGGCGACCCTCGAAGCAGCCCGGACCGCGCTGGCCGAAGGCGCGTCCGCCAGCCTGGCGGGCGGAACCCACCACGCGCATGCGGACTTCGGCGAGGGGTATTGCTGCTTCAACGACGTCGCCGCCGCCATCCGGGTGCTCCAGCGTGACGGCCTCATCCGGCGCGCGGCGGTCCTCGACCTCGACGTCCACCAGGGCAACGGCACCGCCGAGATCTTCGCCGGTGACGCCGACGTCTTCACCTTCTCGATGCACGGCGCGCGGAACTTCCCGTTCCGGAAATCCCGCAGCTCCCTCGATGTCGAACTGGATGATGGCACCGGCGACGCCCCCTATCTCGACCAGCTCGGGCGCCATTTACGAGGGGTGCTGGATGAGGCCCGTCCGGATATCGTGTTCTATCTGGCTGGAGCGGATCCGTATGTCGGTGACCGGCTGGGCCGCCTCGCGCTCTCGATCGACGGTCTGGCCCGGCGGGACCGGACGGTCTTTCAGGCCTGCCGGGCCCGGGGACTGCCGCTCGCCATGGTCATGGCCGGTGGCTACGCGGCCGATCTCGCCGACCTGGTGACCATCAATGTCAACAGTGTGGCCGAGCTCGCCCGCGCGTATGCCTGAGACGTTCCGCGAGGTTCGGGGCGTCCGGCTGTACGAGCGGCGGATTGGCGCGGGCCCCGAGGTGATCGTGCTGCACGGCGGACCCGGGGCGCACCACGATTACCTGCTGCCCGGGTTCGATCTGCTCGCGCGGAGACGGACCCTGGTGTACTACGACCAGCGGGGCGGCGGGAGAAGCCCGGTTGCGCGGGAAGTGCCGGTCGGCTGGCGGGAACAGGTGGCCGACCTCGAAGCGCTGCGAGTGCTCTGGGGGCGCGACCAGCTGGTCCTGGCCGGTTACAGCTGGGGCGGTCTGCTCGCGCTGCTGTATGCGCTGGAGCACCCGGGCCGGGTCGAGCGGCTGGCACTGGTCTCGACCGCCCCGGTGTGGCGCGGCGCTCGGGAGATCTTCGAGCAACGGTTTCTGGAGCGGGGAGCCTCGCCGGTCATCCAGCAGTTGCGGGCCGAGCTGGCGTCGAGCGGCCTCAAGGAGCGCGATCCCGAGCGGTACCGCCGCCGGGCGTTCGAGCTGTCAGTCGCGGGTTATTTTCACGATCCGGACCGGGTGAAGGATCTCACGCCGTTCCGCATCACCGGGCGAACCCAGACGGAAGTGTGGGAGAGCCTGGGCGATTTCGACCTTCGACCCCGGCTGCCCCAAATCGGGGTGCCCGCCGTGGTGCTGCACGGTGACGATGATCCGATCCCGCTCGAGGCCTCCAGAATCCTGGCCCAGGGTCTCGCGGCGCCACTCCACGTCCTGCCCGACTGCGGCCATGTTCCGTATGTGGAAGCGCCGGACCGTTTGGTAGAGCTGCTGGATCCTTTCCTGCCGAGCGCATGACCGATCGCGACCCGCTGGGCCTGCTGCTGGGGGGAGAAGTGGAAGAGACCCTGGCCCGCGTGCGGGAGGCTCTCCGCGAGGAACAGCGCGACCCCTACGACCGGGACGCATTCCTGATGTCGCCCGCCGTGGTCCAGCTCATCCGGGAAGCCCGGCCCGACGATGGTTACGGTGAGGCCATCGATCACGTGGTGGCCCTGCTGCATCTGGCCTACCTCTACTGGCAGGAGGGGAAGCCGCTGATCGAGCTGAGCGATCCCGCTCTCGAAGCGTTGCTTGCCGTGCCCGAGCCCGGTGGATCGGCCGGTCCGCTGCCCGGCCCGTCAGCTTATTACGTCCGCATCCCCCCGCGCCGCGTGTGGGCCAGTCCGGTGGAAGGCCAGCCGGCGGAGCCGCTGGATGGATGGCTTGCCGCCCGCACCGGCGATCTCATGCGCCTGGTGGCCCTCTTCGGCGTCCGGGCCGATCGGGAAGGAGCCACGGTGGTCTCGGCCGAAGGGAAGGCCCCGGCAGTACTGGTCCGGGACGACGGCTCGGCGCTCTTTGCGCCGACACTTCCCGGCGGAGCTGCGGCGGGACTCTACTCCATCATCGGAACCGAGGAACTGCTCGAGCTGGCGTGGCGGGTCGATCGCCGGCGGAACGAGGGCTGATGGATCGGACCGGCGTGGCACGCGCGCTGGACCAGATGGCGGCCATTCTGGAGCTGAAGGGCGAGAACCCGTTCCGGGTTCGCGCCTTCCGGACCGCCGCCCGCAGCATCAGCACCTTGCCGGGTGATCTGCACCGGGCGCTGGAAGACGGTTCCCTGGCCGCCACCAAGGGCATCGGCCCAGCGCTGCTCCAGATTGTCAGCGACCTCGCCCGCACCAACCGTTCCGAAGTCTACGATACGCTGCTCGAGGAAGTCCCGCCCGGCCTGGTGGAGATGCTGTCCATCAGCGGCCTCGGTGTGGCCAAGGTCCGCCTGATCCACGAGCGGCTCGGGGTCGAGACCCTGGGGGAGCTGGAGCAGGCAGTGCGCGACGGCCGCCTGGCACGGGTACCGGGATTCGGCCCCAGGAGCGCGGCCAATGTCCTGCGGGGAGTGCAGTTCCTCCGGCGTCAGGCCACCTACCGCCTGATCCATCACGCCTGGCACGAGGCCGAGGCGGTTCGCGCCGCGCTCGAGCAGCTGCCGGGAGTCACCCAGGCCATCACCGCCGGCGACGTACGGCGACGGATGGAGCTGGTGCGTGATCTGGTCGTGGTCCTGGTGGCCGAGGTCCCTCCCGCCCAGGTGCTCGAGCTGATCGGCCACGTGCCCGGAGTGGACGAATACGCCGGCCAGGACGAGCGCCGCGCCACGCTCCGCTTTGCCGGCGGATCCCTGGTTCAGGTGATCGTGACGCCGCCGGTGAATCTCGGCACGGTGCTGGTGCAGGCGACCGGGAACGAAGCTCACGTGAGCCGGCTGGCGGAGCTGGCGAAGACCCGGGGATACTCGCTGCAGGGCACCGCGCTCTGGCGCGGCAGCGAGTTCGTGCCGACCCCAACCGAGCAGTCGCTCTACGCGGCGCTGGGTCTTCCGGAGATCCCGCCGGAGCTGCGCGAAGGGCGGAACGAGTTCGAGCTGGCCGCCGCGGGTCTGCCTCGCCTGGTGGAGCCCGGTGATCTCCGGGGCTTCGTGCATTGCCACACCAGTTTCTCGGATGGCTCGAGCTCGATCGAAGAACTTGCGCTCGCGTGTCGCAACGCCGGCTTCGAGTATCTCGGTATTACCGATCACAGCAGCTCATCGGCCTACGTCGGCGGGCTCGGCCGGGACGATCTCGAGCGCCAATGGGCCGAAGTCGACGCGGTGAACCAGAAACTCGCCGGCATCCGGGTGTTGAAGGGAATCGAGGTAGACATCCTCGAGGACGGGACCCTGGACTACGGAGACGAAGTCCTGCGCCGGTTCGAGTTCGTCATCGGCGCGGTGCATTCCCGGTTCACCCTGGAGGCGAATGTCATGACCGACCGGCTCCTCCGCGCCATGGACAGCCCGTGGATGACCATCATGGGACATCCCACCGGCCGGCTGCTGCTGGCGCGGGATTCGTTCCCGGTGCATCTCGAGCCGGTGTACGTCAAGGCCGCCGAGCAGGGGATCGCCCTCGAGATCAACGCCGATCCCCACCGGCTCGATCTCGACTGGCGGCTGCTGGACGACGCCAGGAAACAGGGAGTGACCATCTCCATCGGCGCCGACGCGCACAGCGCGGCCGGACTGGAGAACATGACCTGGGGCGTCGGACTGGCCCGCAAGGGCGGGCTCGGTCCCCACCATATCCTGAACACGCGTGAAGTGGATGGATTCCTGGAGTTCGCGGCGCGGAGGCACCCGTGAGACGGTCGGACGGTCGGACGGTCGGACGGTCGGCAGGCAGCAGGAATCCGACCAGGAGGAAATCACTGACCGTCGGACCGCCTGCCCGCCCGTCCGCCCGAGAAGTGATCAAGCGCTTGCGGCGCCTTTATCCCGACGCGCACTGCGAGCTCAACTTCCGCACGCCGTATGAGCTCATCGTCGCCACCATCCTTTCAGCCCAATGCACCGATGCCCGGGTCAATCAGGTGACCCCGGCGCTCTTCGCCCGCTACCCCACCCCCCGGGCGCTGGCAGACGCCGATCCGGCCGACGTCGAAGACCTGATCCGGTCCACTGGTTTCTTCCGGAACAAGACCAGGAGCCTGCTGGGCATGGCGCGGGCGCTGGTCGAGCGCCATGGAGGCGAGGTGCCGGCGTCGATGGAAGAGCTGAAGGTTCTGCCCGGTGTCGGGCGCAAGACGGCCAACGTGGTTCTGGGCAATGCCTTCAATATCAACGAAGGCGTCACGGTGGACACCCACGTCACCCGGCTGTCGCATCTCATCGGTCTCAGCGAAGGAGCCGATCCACTCAAGATCGAGCAGGACCTCATGAAGCAGGTGCCGCGGAAGGACTGGACCATGGTATCGCATCTGCTCATCTGGCACGGCCGCCGGGTCTGCATCGCCCGCCGCCCGAAGTGTCCCGAATGTCCGCTCAATGACATCTGCCCGTCGTCAACCGTCGTCACCCGTTAGCCGCGGTAATTGGGGTCAGACTCCAATGACCACCTCGGCCGTGCTAGTCCGTCCGACCGTCCGACCGTCTGACCGTCAGTCCGTCCGTCGGTCATCCGTCTCCAGAGGAGAGAGGAGCGAATGAATCAACTCGGCTCGGCCCGGTCGGCCTATCTCAAATCAGCCGCTCATCAGCCGGTGCACTGGCGGGAATGGTCCGATGAGGCTTTCGCGGCGGCGAACGCCTCCGGCCGGCCCGTCCTGCTGGATATCGGGGCGGTGTGGTGTCACTGGTGTCACGTCATGGACGGCGAGTCCTACGAAGACCCCCAGCTGGCCGAGTACCTCAACCAGCATTTCGTGTGCATCAAGGTCGATCGCGACGAGCGGCCCGACGTGGATGCGCGCTATCAGCGGGCGGTGCAGGCCATCACCGGGCAGGGCGGCTGGCCGCTCACGGCCTTCCTCACCCCGGACGGCGAAATCTTCTACGGCGGCACCTACTTCCCGCCGGACGAGCGCTACGGGCGTCCCGGCTTTCGCACCGTCCTGGAGCAGGTGATCCACTTCTGGACCAATCAACGCCCGCGGGCAGTGGAGCAGTCGAAAGCGCTGCGGCACGCGCTGGCGACTCGAACCGATCCGGTGGCCGCCGGCCGGGTCACTCCCAGCATGCTGCTCGCGGCCGAGCGGCAGATTCTGGCCGGGTTCGATCCCGCATTCGGCGGCTTTGGTTCGGCTCCCAAGTTCCCTCATCCGGGAGCCATCCGGTTTCTGATGGCCCGCTGGGCTGACGGCGGCTCGAGCCATACCGCGCACGTGGCGCGGGAAACCCTGCTCGCCATGGCGCGGGGCGGCATCTGCGATCAGCTGGGAGGAGGATTCCACCGCTACAGCGTCGATCGCCAGTGGGTCATCCCCCACTTCGAGAAGATGAGTTACGACAACTCGGAGCTGCTGACCGTATACGTCGAAGGCGCCATGCTGTTCGAGCCCGGCGCGGAAGAATTCCGCGCGACCGCGCGCGGCATCGTCGCCTGGGTTCGCGAAGTGCTGGCGCCGGCGGACGCGGGCTACGGCACCAGCCAGGACGCGGACGTGGGCCCCAACGACGACGGCAACTACTTCACGTGGACCCTGGACGAGATGGCCGATGCGCTCGACCGGGACGAGCTGGAGGTCACCTCCCGCCGGTTCGGACTGGGGACCAGCGGGGCCATGCCGCACGATCCCGAGCGGAACGTGCTGTTCCAGGCCCGGACTATCGAGGAATTGGCCCAGGTGACCGGCCGCCCGGTCGAACAGGTGGCGCAGCTGGTGGCCAGCGCGATCAGGAAGCTCCGCGAAGCCCGGAACCGCCGGCCGGCGCCAACGGTGGATTCGAGCCGGTATGCCTCGTGGAACGCGATGATGGCCGGCGCCATGCTGCGCGCGGCTCCGGTGCTGGATGACGACTGGGCCCGGAGCCATGCCCTCCGGACGCTCGTCATGCTGGCCGGCGGCAACAACGCGGATCCCGCTCTGCTGCCGGACCGGCCCGCGGTACCGCTGGCCCATGCGCGGGGCGTGGAAGGCTTGCTGGAAGACCAGGTCCACGCGGCCGATGCAGCCATCGATGCCTTCGAGGCAACCGCGGAACCCGGCTGGCTCTCCTGGGCCGCCAGCTTGATGGAGCACGCCTGGGAGTCCCATCGCGCGCCGGGAAGTGAAGGCCTCTTCGACCTCGCAGTGGGAAGAGGCGGCGCCGGCCTGCTCAATCAGGGCATCCGCTCGATCGAGGATGCGCCGGTGCCTTC